>NZ_JAVJQP010000001.1:0-50793 GCF_040218875.1 Coleofasciculus sp. D1-CHI-01 | reverse complement strand
TTTTTTCCAAAATTCTCACGAAGCGGGGTGGCTTGAATGTCAAGGGAACCGAAGATGTAGAGGAGGTCATGAAAATTGCCCACGCGGGAGATGCAGATATTATCTTGATGGATGTTTCCCTGGCTCACAGTGTTTACCAAGGTAAGCCAGTTGATGGCATCAAGATTACCCAAATGCTGAAAGCGGACGATCAAACCAGCCATCTGCCCATTATATTAGTCACGGCTCATGCTATGGAAGGCGATCGCGAAACCTTCCTTAAGCAAAGTGGTGCTGATGGTTATATCTCTAAACCTGTTGTTGATCATCAACAGTTTGTCGATCAAATCCTGGCACTTTTGCCCAAAGATGATTAAGCAAACCTGAGTAAGAGCAACACCTGGAGATAACCCTTGTTGGTATAGAACGATTCATCCTCGGAAACTGGGTGCTGACATTGCCGAACCCCTAGAGTCTTGCTAAAGTACACCTGTACTGTACCACAACCGTTTCGGCAAAATATAGAGGATGAAAAACGTCAGAAAGCTTGCGGTTACTTTTGCTTATACATCCCCTGATACCATACCTTAGCAGCGTAGAGACGCGCCATGGCGCGTCTGGAAACACTCAAATTTTGATTCAAGGGGTAACGTCCACTTGTACAGGAACATTGTTACCGGGGGCAATGGTTGCCTGAATTCTGGGGTTTGCCAAGAATTTTTGAGTATCAGAGATCAGACGTTCCCCCCAAAGATTTTCCTTAAGGAAATCTAAATCAGCATAACGCTCATCTGAGCGGAGGGCAGTTTCTCCTAGGGTAAGCCCTCTGTCTTGCTCCCCTTGACTATAAAGGGCTACCGCTACAGCCAGCTTCGGTTCAGCCGCTTCTGGATCAATCGCGATCGAATCTTGCCATTTGTCAATCGCGCCAGCCACATCCCCCTGTTCATACTTGACTAACCCAATATTGTTGATCGCGGGCCACACGGGCCACGTATCGCTCGGTTCCTGATCGGCAGCTTTTTCATAAGCTGCGATCGCCATTGGATACTGATCCAGCATATAGTAGGCGTTGCCTAGATCAAAGAGCGCTTCGGGAACCTCAGGTTCTATCTTCAAGCCAGCTTCTAAACTAGACACAGCTTTTCGATATTCCTCTTTCTGAAAATAGGTATTGCCTAAGGAGAAGAGAACACCAGCCTCTTCAGGTTTTAAGGATTGAGCCTTAGAGAGTGCCTCAATTCCCTCGTCGAATTGTTGGTTTTGGACATACAAGGTTCCCAAAATAAACCAAGTTTCAAAACTGTTGGGGGCAAGCTGAGTAGCGAGTTTAGCTCTAGATAAGGCAAGATCGTATTGCTGAAAACGGGTCAGCTGAACAGCATCCTGCGCCAGATTCAAGCCTTGTTGCTCCAATTCCTCAGCATCGAGCTGTAGGGTATAGGGAAGCAGGGCTTGTCCAGAAACAGGAGCAGGCTTGGTTAGGAAAGCAAGTAGAACAAAAATGGGCAATAACAGGATACGCTTGAACACGGCGAAGTCTCAAACCACAATAAGGAATCTTTCGCTACGTTAACATTCTTGCTGGCGTTCTCGTGCAGGCTACACAGATCTCCGACAACTTCTACGAAGTCGGGGATCTTGCTGGAGTAGGTTGTACTTCATCAACCACCAAATTTGCTGTAATGTAAGCGTCTGGCTCACTAACTTGATGAAGATTTGATTTTTTTTGTGGCAACATTGCCCAGTCCCTGTCAGACTGATGATCAAAGCGCACTTTTTTTCAAAAGACAACTTTCTTGATGCAACGCCCATGAAAACCGTTCTGATTGTAGAAGACGATCCCATTAATCTTCGCGTTTTTTCCAAAGTTCTCACCCAGAGGGGTGGCTTGAATGTCAAGGGAACCGAAGATGTAGAGGAGGTCATGAAAATTGCCCAGGCGGGAGATGCAGATATTATCTTGATGGATGTTTCCCTAGCTCACAGTGTTTACCAGGGTAAGCCAGTTGATGGAATCGAGATTACCCAGATGCTGAAAGCGGATGCTCAAACCAGCAATCTGCCCATTATATTATTATCCGCTAATGCTATGGAACGCGATCGCGAAGCCTTGCATAAGGCAGCTGGTGCGGATGGTTATATTAGAAAACCTATTGTTGATCATCAACAGTTTGTCGATCAAATCTTGGCACTTTTGCCCAAAGATGATTAGTACATCAGCGTAAATAGGACTTACGCTTTCTTGACGGCACAGGCGCTACTAATTGCCCAGTCCCTGTCAGACTGATGATCAAAGCGCACTTTTTTTCAAAAGACAACTTTCTTGATGCAACGCCCATGAAAACCGTTCTGATTGTAGAAGACAATCCCATGAATCTTCGCATTTTTTCCAAAATTCTCACGAAGCGGGGTGGCTTGAATGTCAAGGGAACCGAAGATGTAGAGGAGGTCATGAAAATTGCCCAGGCGGGAGATGCAGATATTATCTTGATGGATGTTTCCCTGGCTCACAGTGTTTACCAGGATAAGCCAGTAGACGGTATCAAGATTACCCAGATGCTGAAAGCGGATGCTCAAACCAGCAATCTGCCCATTATATTAGTAACGGCTCATGCCATGGAAGGCGATCGCGAAGCCTTGCTTAAGCAAAGCGGTGCCGATGGTTATATCTCTAAACCTATTGTTGATCATCAACAGTTTGTCAATCAAATCCTGGCACTTTTGCCTAAAGCTCATTAGTACATCAGCGTAAATAGGGCTTACGCTCTCTTGACGGCACAGGCGCTACTATATGATGTGTTTGTGCGTAAGTCCTGGTAAATAGAGACGTTGTGGCGGAATGTCTCTACCACGGTTGTTCACGAGTATGACAAATCACCGAGTTTTTTAAATGACCAATTGGGTAAGCCAGCCGCTTGGTTTATGTCGTTACCATAGAGAAGAAGAACAGAGAAACTTGAGCGCAAAAACTCTGTTGTAGCAGACTGATGGGGAAACCTGACACAGACTATGGGTAAAGTCAATAATCCTCTCCCTTGGATAATGGGAATCATTACAGCCAGCCTTCTTGTCGCGGGTGGTGCGGGATATTTTGTGATTGCGGCAAAACCAGACACAGTTGATCTTGATGAACTAACTGTGCCAGTGGATGTGCAGGATTTAGCAGTACGGATCACGGCAAATGGTACGGTACAACCGATTCAAACTGTCAACCTCAGTCCGAAAACGTCGGGTCGTTTGGTCAAATTAGAAGTCGAACAAGGGGATCGGGTTGACGCGGGAGATGTGGTGGCGGTAATGGAACAAGAGGATGTTAAAGCTCGGTTTTTAGGAGCCAGAGCTGACCTAAAACAGGCACAAGCCCGTCTCGCTGAAGCCAAAGCGGGTCCTCGTCCGGAAGAAATTGCCCAAGCTAAACAGAGATTTCAGCAAGCACAAGCCCGTTTAGCAGAAGCCCTGGTTGGTAATCCCAGCGAAATTAACCAAGTAGTAGCTCAAGCCCAAACTGCCAGTTCCCGCTTAGATTTAGCTACAGTACGTGTCAAACGCTATCAATATTTAGTAGAGGAGGGCGTTGTATCCCAAGATCAATTTGATGAAGCCTTAACAGAAGCCCGCACTGCTCAAGCCCAGCTTGAAGAAGCCAAACAACGTTTAGCCCAAGTCCGCAATACTAAAAACACTGAGGAGCAAACTAGCCCAGAGATTGTTCGACTCAAAGCGGCGGTGAATGAAGCGGGTTTTGCGGTGCAGCAACTGCTCAAAGGAACTCGTAAAGAGGAAATAGCTCAATTTGAAGCTGCCGTAGAAGCGGCGAAAGCCCAAACCCAAGCTGCCTACATCCAACTACAAGATACGATTATTCGTGCGCCTTTTCCGGGAATTATCACTCAGAAATATGCCACGGTTGGCGCATTTGTCACGCCAACAACCTCGGCATCGAGTACAGCTTCAGCTACCTCGACTTCAATTGTGGCATTAGCCACCCAACAACTAGAGGTTCTGGCTGAAGTTCCAGAGGTTGATATTGGACAAATTCAAGAAAAACAGCCCGTACAAGTTATCTCAGATGCGTTTCCGGATCAGGCTTTCCGAGGTCAAGTGAGACTAGTTGCCCCAGAAGCCGTTGTTCAGAATGATGTCACCTCCTTTCAAGTGCGAGTTGCCCTAGCACCTGAAGCACAAGAAAAGTTGCGATCAGGGATGAATGTTGATCTGACATTTTTAGGAAAACCGATTAGCGATGCTCTGGTTGTTCCGACAGTGGCGGTTGTGACTCAAGAGGGCGAAACTGGAGTTATGGTTCCTGATTTTGAAGATCAGCCTAAGTTTAAACAGGTCACAATTGGAGCAACTATTGAGGATAAAACTCAGATTATCCGGGGATTGAGAGAAGGAGAAAAGGTTTTTATTGATTTACCTGAAAACTACAATCCTGAAGAAGAAGAGTAGAACAAATGTGGAGAAGTTTAAGGGGAACCAAGATCGCTAATTGCCAATCCGTCTTTGTCACCTCTTTTATATCTTGGTCTTCCGAAAAACCCTCTCTAGGTAAACATTGTAGGGGCGACCCGCCATACATTGGTGTCAACTTAAGCCACAACCCCCTCACCCCCAAGCCCCTCTCCCAACCCCCCTCGTTCCCCCCTACCCCCCTCGTTCCCCCCTACAAGAGGGGGGAGGACAGAGGATGCTTCGCTTTTATGGCACGGGGGATGACTAAGGATGCTTCGCTTTTATGGCAGGGGAGAGGGGAGCAAGAAAGGTGTTATATTCCAGATATAGGCAGCTACATCTTTTATCATTAATCATTTCGGTTCCCCTTCTCCCTTGATGGGAGAAGGGGTTAGGGGATGAGGGTGAAACGCTTGCCAGTATTAGTTATCACCTTAAGTTGACATGCATGGCCGCCATACCCAATTAACATTACCTAACCCTTAATTTTACCGCGTCGCCCCCCGCTTACAGGTGTAGCTTTTTTATTTTATGGTTGGGACAAGACAAGAGGAACAAGGTGATAAGAAGACAAGTGTATTTAGACAGGGGCGAGTCGATATAGGTTAATTCTTACACCGCCTACTATGTGCAGCGACTCGCCCCTACAACCACGATAATCCTATAATGTAATGACAAATGACCAATGGATATTGTAGAAAGCATCAAAATGGCATCCACCACGTTGATGGCGAACAAGCTACGCAGTAGCTTAACCATGCTGGGCATTATCATTGGCAATGCCTCAGTGATCGCGATGGTGGGAATTGGACAAGGAGCGCAAAAGCTAGCCTCTGAACAGTTTGAAGCTTTAGGACCTAATGTCCTATTTGTGATTCCCGGCTCTCGTGAAGCGCAACAGACAACGGTTGATTTTCCCAAAACATTAGTTTGGGAAGACGCTAAGGCGATCGCGACTCAAGTTCCAGCCGTTGCTGAAGTTGCCCCGCAAATTAATCTGAGATATTTAATCACATATCGCAATCGCAATAGTAATTCATTGGTGATAGGAACGACTACAGAATTTCCATCTGTTCGCAGCTTTAATATTGCCAAAGGACGGTTTTTCAACGATATTGACATCAAGCGCAATAACCAAGTTGCGATTCTGGGTTCTGAAGTCGTCGAAAAATTATTTGGTTATCAAGATCCGATTGGTCAATCGGTGCGGATTAAAGATGTTAGCTTTGAAGTTATCGGGGTGATGGAACCCAAAGGGACTTTTTTAGGAAATAACCAGGATGATACAGTGTTTATCCCTCTGAGTACGATGGCGAATCGATTGCGGGGACGCACTTCTCCTTACGGGGTTCAAATTAGCTGGATTGCTATTTCTGCTAGGAATCGAGATAGTATTAGTGCCGCACAGTTTCAAATTGAAAACTTACTGCGGCGACGCCACAAGATTGTAGGTGAAGATGATTTTGGCGTTCAGACTCAGGAAGATATCTTACAAATCGTCAATACGGTGACAGGCGCATTAACGATCATGCTTGCCGCGATCGCAGCCATCTCTTTAGTTGTTGGCGGTATCGGCGTGATGAACATTATGCTGGTATCAGTTAGGGAACGAACCCAGGAAATTGGACTGCGGAAAGCCGTGGGTGCTAGAAAAGAGGATATCCTAATTCAGTTTATGATTGAAGCCATTATTCTCTCCGCCGCCGGGGGGATCATTGGAACGGCAATTGGGGTAAGTGGTGTTTTACTTGTCGGTGCTTTCTCGCCATTAAAAGCTGGAATTTCTCCCATCGCTATTCTCGTGGCGGTTGGTGTTTCTGGTGGAATTGGCTTATTCTTTGGCGTTGTCCCCGCCCGACAAGCCGCGAAACTTGACCCAATTGTAGCGTTGAGAAGTGCTTAGAGTGCCATGGCACATCTGTCAATTGTAGGGGCGGGTTTAGGCACAATTGCAGGGGCGGGTTTAGGCACAATTGTAGGGGCGGGTTTAGGCACAATTGTAGGGGCGGGTTTAGGCACAATTGTAGGGGCGGGTTTAGGGAATCAATTCAGCTAGTCACCGATAAATAAACAACAAAACCCGCCCTCCTCACCGATAAATAAACAACAAAACCCGCCCTCCTCACCGATAAATAAACAACAAAACCCACCCTCCTCACCGATAAATAAACAACAAAACCCACCCTTATTCAAAATTTCCTCGTCTCCCTTGTCTCTCCCGCTCCCCTACTCCCCAAGAAGGGCGGGTTTAGTTAAGTTAGGGGTTAGTCTCCAACGTTATCGGTTAAACCCGCCCCTACAACCCTGCACCTGTTCACCAATAGCTTCCCCTAGAATTGGGAATTAGGTCTACAATTGAAAGCTTGAGACCCGAAATCAATCCAGCATGGCAGACCTGACACCGAATTCCAGTTTCAGTTTAACGATTCGTATCCAACTTCCCAATCGTTCTGGGATGTTAGCCACTGTTACTCACGCGATCGCACAGGTAGGGGGAAACCTGGGACAGATTGATCTGATTCACCAAACCCACAAAATTACGACTCGTGAAATCACCATCGATGCGACGAGTACCGAACACGCTGAACAGATTGTGCAAGCGGTTAAGGAACTTACCCATATCAAGGTGATCGATGTCTATGATCGCACGTTCAATCTCCATCGAGGGGGCAAAATTAGCATCGAGAACAAACTTCCCCTGAAAACCCAAGCTGATTTAGCCATGGCGTATACGCCGGGGGTAGGTCGAATTTGTAACGCGATCGCCGATGATCCCCAAGATGTTTACTCCCTGACAATTAAAAGTAATACAGTAGCAATTGTTACAGATGGTAGCGCCGTATTAGGATTAGGCAACTTAGGCGCCCAAGCAGCATTACCCGTCATGGAAGGGAAAGCCATGCTGTTTAAAGAATTTGCCGGAATTGACGCCTTTCCTATATGTCTGGCAAATCAAGACACCGATACAATTATCGAAACCGTTAAAAATATCGCTCCCGTTTTTGGCGGGATTAACCTAGAAGATATCAGCGCCCCCCGTTGCTTTGACATTGAAGTCAAACTGCGGCAAGTCTTAGATATACCCGTTTTCCACGATGATCAGCATGGGACAGCTATTGTCAGTTTAGCGGCGTTAATTAATTCCCTCAAACTGGTGAAGAAATCCCTCGAAGAGGTGCGAATTGTGATTAATGGTGCTGGGGCGGCGGGAATTGCGATCGCGCGGCTATTGCGTCAAGCTGGGGCGAAGAGGATTTGGATGTGTGACTCCAAAGGAATTCTCTCAACCAAACGCACGGATTTAACGTCCCAAAAGCAGGAATTTGCCGTTGAATCCAGTGGTACTTTAGCCGGTGCAATGGTGGGGGCGGATGTGTTTCTCGGCGTCAGTGTGCCCGGTGTTTTGACCCCAGAAATGGTACATTCGATGGCACGAGATCCAATTGTCATGGCAATGGCAAATCCGATCCCCGAAATTCAGCCAGAATTGGTGTTAGATGATGTAGCGGTTATGGCAACGGGGCGCAGTGACTATCCCAATCAGATTAATAATGTTCTGGCGTTTCCTGGTGTTTTTCGTGGCGCCCTTGACTGTCGCGCTTCAGTAATTACCAGTACGATGTATCTAGAAGCGGCAAAAGCGATCGCGTCTTTGATGTCTACGACGGATTTAGACGCTGAACATATTATCCCATCTGTCTTTGATAAGCGCGTGGTGACAGCCGTTTCAGCCGCCGTACAACAAGCCGCACGGAATGAAGGGGTAGCAAAGCGGTAAACACTGATTTCACTGATTTATGTTGAGGGATTGGGGTGGGGATGTGGGCAGTTGGTAGCACTGATGACACTGATGTGTTAAGTAGGTGGGGACAATTAAACTTAACGGCGGAGAACTCGCTTTCGCGAGAAGCAAGCTACGTCATTTGTCATTTGTCATTTGTCAGGGAACAGGGAACAGGTAAGGTAGAGTTTTGAGTTAACTCCCTCAGCTCCCTCAGCTCCCCCTGCTCCCTCAGCTCCCAGACGTGCCATGGCACGTCTCTACATTGCTCCCTCAGCTCCCTCACCACTTATTCAGCAGCCCCTAGTTATTAGTACCCCATGGGTAGAGGATTGTTAGATTACAAGTTTAGACATTGGCTAGTTTTTAAGATCACCAGTCTCTTCTTAGGTTTGCTGGTTACTCCATTATCCGGATGTCAGATTATATCAACGATTAACAAGGGTTTCCATAATTCTCGAATTTCTAGCGAAAATGCTGTTCCTGTACAATTTACTTTCCCGTTTGAGTTAGAGTCGGGACATGATTTTTCTCAGGGGTTAGCGGCGGTTAAGTTGGAGGGGAAGTGGGGCTATATTAATCAAAGCGGAAATTTGGTAATTAAACCGCAATTCGAGTTGGCTGATTCGTTTAATGAAGGGTTAGCCCCGGTCAAAGTTGATGGGAAATGGGGTTATATTGATCAAACAGGTAACTGGGTAATTTCAGCCAAATTCGATGGCGCTCAATCGTTCGCCGAAGGATTAGCCCCGGTTAAACAAGGTGAGGATTGGGGCTATATCGATAAAACTGGCACGGTAATAATTTTACCTCAATTTTACGATGCTGATTTGTTTTCGGAAGGATTGGCAATTGTCGAAAATAATAATCAGTATGGTTATATCGATAAAACCGGAAACTGGATTACTCCACCTCAATTTCAGGAAGCAAAACCGTTTTCTGAGGGGTTAGCTACGGTCAAAGTTAATAATCAGTATGGCTATGTCGATAAAACTGGAAACTGGGCGATTCAACCTCAATTTCAAGATGCGAGTTCTTTTTCCGAAGGCTTGGCGTCTGTAACTAATCAAGCGATGAAATCGGGGTATATTAATCATCAAGGCGAGTTTGTGATTATGCCTTATTTTGATTGGGCGGGGGATTTTGTCCAAGGTGTGGCTGGAATCTCGATGCACGATAAAATTGGTTATATTGATCAGCAGGGAAATATGCTAATTGCTCCCCATTTTGATAACACGTATGACTTTTCTGAAGAGTTAATCGCCATCAAAATAGGCGACAAGTGGGGTTATATTAACAAAATAGGTAATTTAGTCATCAAGCCTCAATTTGATAGTGCTTGGTCATTTCAGCAGGGGGTAGCCAGAGTTAGAATTGATGACAGGTATGCCTTTATCAGTCATCCTCTCAAATAACAAATTATCAGGATAAGCTTAAGAAAATTCATTGTCAATAATCGTGCAATTCTTGTAGTGCGAGCATCTTGCTCGCTACAAATACCCAATTTCAATGTATGACAGTAAAGACGTTGTATGCAACGTCTCTACATTCGGATTGCCAATATGAAAACACTATAAATTTATTCCGACGGACTGTCTTCCTCTTCAGAGTCATTGGGGGGATTTTCAAATTCTGTTTCCTCATTGGGAGAAGCCGTTTCATCCTCTATTGACTGCTTTTTCTCTTCAGAAGAGGACGGCTTTTCAGGAGAGGGAGATGCGGACGGACTTTGGTTAGCCGGTGTCGGTGTTGGTTCAGAGATTGATTCCTCTGTTTCAGTATCAGAGTTATTAGGAGTAGCTTGGTTTTCAGAGGGGTCTTTTTCCTCTGTAGCGGGTTCTGTTTCCTCTGTAGTCGGTTCTGTTTCAGACGTTGATTCCTCGTTTTCCGTATCGGATGGCTCAGTTTCTTCAGGTGTTTCCTCTTTTGTTTGCTCCCATTCTGATAAGGGGCGATTGACAGCATATTCAAAGTCCATGGGGACTAAAAAGACGTTAGATTGCTGGGATTTATCTGAGAACGGATCAATTTGAGCATAGAGGAAACTGTTATTAAAATCTGGTTGTCCCAAAAGAATTTCATGGGTTTCATCGTTTGTAAGTCGCACCGTTACCATGGCTTGGGGTTTGTCTAAGCCATACTCCTTAAGGTTTTCAGGGGAGACATTGGGAATTATGCGATCGCTCTTTCCTTCAACTAGCAAATTTAATAGGAATGCAACCGATGGATCACTAGCGGGGACATCCTTTGGTTCCGTCATTCGCCAACCGGGTTCAGGTTCACTCACCCGTTCAAATTTTCGGCTTTCTTCCTGAATATAAATGTTAACCCGTTGAATCTCATCCTCTTCAAAACTAAACAGTTGCTTCTCAGCTTCCTTCGCGGCTTCCCGTTGGGGAGTTCCCACGATTTCATAAAAATAGACAAACCCTCCCAGGAAAAGGGCGACAATTAATAAAACCCAAGTAGTCTTCTGTAGCTTCATTTGTTATTCGTCATTGGTCATTTGTCATTGGTCATTTGTCATTCGTCATTGGTTATGATCCCTCTGCGTTCCTCTGCGTCAACCTCTGCGTCCCTCTGCGTTAAAAAATATAATCAGACGTGCGAACAATATCACTTGATCGGGGCGGGTTTAGTCACATCTGGGTGACAAATAGATGATAATAGTAAAACCCGCCCCTACAGACATGGGATGGTTTTACCGCCGCAACCACCACAGCATCCCTGCGGTCAAAAAGCCAAACGCTGGAACAATTAACAGGGCTAACCATCCCAATATTCCAGATTGGACTGGTGTTAAATTAATTCGGCGATCTTCGGGTTCTTTGGGACTAATCGAAAGGGCTTGTTCATCTCGCTTGCTTAACCAACTCACAGAGTTGGTAAAAATATCAGGATTGAGTTGCTGATCAAACCAACTATCTGTGGCAAAATTTGAATTACCATACACAATTAATCGTGATTCAGCTTCGTCTTCTTGAGACTGAGACTCATCAGTCTGGATTGGTGAAGGTGAGGCTTCTGGGGATTCCTCTGGCGAAGCCGTGGGAGATGCTTCTGGAGTGTCTGCTTCCGGTTCATCGCTGTCTTCTGGCGACACTTCTGGAGTTTCTTCCGCTTCGGGTTCATCGGTGTCTTCTGGCGACACTTCTGGAGTTTCTTCCGCTTCGGGTTCATCAGTTTCTTCACCTTCAGCTTCTGGAGTTTCTTCCGCTTCCGGTTCTGATGTTGGTGAAGCGCTGGAATCTTGACGACTTAACGCCACCCCTAATACTAAAGGACCAGGGCGATCGCCTTCTTGTTCGTTAAACTCTAACGGTTGTTGTTCTGGCGTATTTTCCGCCCAACTTTGGGGGTTTGTGATCACCAAAGGAGTTTCCTGAATCCCTTCTACAGGTTCCATATCCACGGGTTGCGCTAGGGGATAAATCGAAAATCCGCTACCAAAATCTTGGGTAATCGGATGATCTCCATATTGCGTAACCAAGGGGGTTGCTGGACCTAAACCCACTAACCTCCCTTGACCCGACGCATCAATCACAATCTGATTCGTCAACGTCACTCCCCAATCTGAAAGTAAGGGTTCTAATCCGGGATTAGTATCGGGATCTATCATCACTAACAGACTTCCCCCATCAGCCAAATACTCCTCTAACGCTTGCACTTCCGGTTCAAACAGCGCTCGTTTCGGTCCAGCAATTACGATTAAAGACGCATCATCGGGAACGGCTGGCTGTTCAGCGAGATTTAGGGGTTCGACGGTGAAGTTTTTTGTCTCTAACGCACTTACGGCTTGAGATAATCCACCTTCGTCTGACGCTTCTAAGGGGCGTTCACCATGACCTTGGAGAAAATAGACCTTATCTGTGCGATCGCCTGTGATGCGTTCAATTGCATTGGTTAGCTGGACTTCCGATAACCGTTCCCCTGGGCTAATGGTTTGGACTAACTCCCGTTGATTCCCATATTCTAAGTAAACCTCCCCTATATAATTTACATTAAACTTTTGGGCTAATTCAGGTTGTAGCTGGGGGTCAACAAACTCAAATTCTAAATTTGATCCATAGCGGCGGTAGTTTTCCAGGAGTTCTTGATCGGCGGGATTAGCGGGACTCTCAAACACCCAAACTTTCACCGATTGATCTAAATTTCTCACCACCTGCTGTGACTGGGGTGAAAGGGTAAATAGTTGATTTTCGGTTAAATCAATCTGTACCCCATAACGCACGCCTAAAAAGTTAATTAACCCGATAATCACAAACATCGCTAAGGTGGCGATTATCGCATTAGTTCCCACTTGAGTAGAACGGCGTCCCCAAAAACCAGGGGCGATTTGATCCAGAAGTAGGAACCATAAGCCAATGATTAATAGCCCCGCAATTAGCAGCGCTAAGGAAACAGGAGACCACTCCCCCGCGACTTCTTGGGCGGTAAGTCCCATGATTGTCAGGATCGGTCCGAACCAAAATAGATATTTTAAATACGTCCACTTAATCGGCTTTGTTGTCATAGTTTATAGCGTTTTGATTGTGTAGGGGCGGGTTTTACGATTATTGTTTCTGACCTAACCCAGATTTGACTAAACCCGCCCTGACTGAGTGATAAAATAGTTACAGGTTTGTCATCAATACCAAAATGCTTAGGGCGCTAAAGCGCAACTACGAACTTAAGATCGCTGAAAGCGGAAAGCTTCAATAGACTGAGCGGTAAGAAATATGCCCAAAAAGATATAACTAGCAAATAAAATAAGACTACTGGTATCCAGAACACCCCGAACTAAATTGGTATAATTCTCCATCAACGATAAATAACCTAACGCTTCGCCAAAAGCACCACCGATAAGATTAGCAATTAAATCAATTACCCAGAGGAACAATATCAACACAAACGTGAGGAAAGCTGCCAGAATTGAACTATCGGTTAACGAGGAAATAAACATTCCCAGGGAAAGTACCGATGCGGCGAGTAAAATTAATCCAGCATGGGCTAATAAGGGAACCCAAGGTTGAATGGGTGGATTGGCGGCATTCAAGGCGATCACTTCATAAAGGAGTAACGGTAGCACCATAATCGTAAAGAAGGTTAGCACGCCTAATAGTTTGCCCACGGCTACCGCCCAATTTGTCACTGGCGAAGTTGCCAACAGTTCTAACGTTCCCCGCTTCCGTTCCTCCGAATAGAGTCCCATGGAGAGAATGGGTAAAACAAATAAAATCAGAGAACCCATGACACTCAAAAACATATTCAAAAATTCATACGCCACATCCACAGGAGGTGTAGGCATTCCCAGTTGATCGCGTTGCGCCACTTGCTGAATAATCCCATCGGGACTTAATAGAATCCACACGAAAAAGAACCCCGACAACAGCCAGAAAAACCCAGCCACTATATAAGCCAAAGGTGAAGCAAAATAGCCCTGCAATTCCTTGCGGAAAATTGCCACAATATTGCCAAAGAGTATACGCATTAACGATCTTCTCCTGATTGGGGAACGTCTGATTCAGGAACCTTTGATTCAGGGGCTTGGGATTGAGAAACATTGGATTCAGGGACTTCTGATGGAGAATCAGAGATCGGCGATTCAGCTAAATTGTTCCCTGTCTCTATTTCCGGGTTCTCAGCCCTCCGTTCCTGAGTCGTCAGTTCTAAAAAGACATCTTCCAGGGTAGCGCGAGTGCGACGCATTTCATGCAATCCGATCCCAGCGCCTACGGTAACAGCCGCAATATCTCGTCCCGGATCAGTACCCGGTACCGTCACAATCCGAATTAAGGAGCGATTTGGGAGTAACTGTTGAGTGGGGACAATTTCGACTAAGCAGACTCCCTGCAACACTTGTAATAGCTTTTGCAGTTGAGTCGCATCCCCATCCACTTCTAACTCATAGCCCGCCCCTCCCGTCAACTGCGCCATCAGGTTTTCTGGGCTATTGGTGGCGACGATTTTACCTCGGTTGATAATCGCCACCCGACTACAGGTCATGCTCACCTCTGGCAGAATATGGGTAGACAGGATAATCGTATGTTCACCTGCAAGGCTTTTGATCAAGTTGCGAACATCAATAATTTGCCGAGGATCGAGTCCGACGGTGGGTTCATCTAAGATAATCGCGGGTGGATCATGAACGATCGCTTGAGCAATTCCGACTCGTTGACGAAATCCCTTGGAGAGTTTGCGGATCAAGACTTTGCGCTTTTCCACTAGGTTACAGCGTGCGATCGCCATCTTCACCCGCTTGGCGCGATCGCCTGCGGATACCCCTTTGAGACGAGCGACAAAGTATAAGAATCCCTCAACCGTCATTTCTGGATAAAGGGGAGGGGTTTCGGGTAAATAGCCGATGCGTTGGCGCACCGCCAGAGAATTTTCATGGACATCATACCCAGCAATTCGGGCGGTGCCACTGGTGGCGGGTAAATATCCGGCTAAAATACGCATGGTAGTTGTTTTACCCGCACCATTGGGTCCGAGAAATCCCAGGATTTCCCCCGGTTCTACTTTAAAGCTAACATCCTGAATAGCTGGAGTGACGCCATAGAGCTTACTCAGACGATCCACTTCGATCATAAAGATTACACTGGAGAGGATGGATATTTTTTTAGGCTAACGTTTATCAATCATACATAGTCCGACTACTGATCGGGTTTAGGGAATCTGTAGGGGCGGGTTTAGGGAATAAAACTCGCCCCCCACCGATAAATGAACAACAAAACCCACCAGATTACTAACCGCGATCGCACCTCAAAAATGTCGGGGTAAAAGATTGGGGCAGGGCGGGTTTTGGAGAAAGGTGATTGGTGACTCCATTAATTTTGTCCCTAAACCCGCCCCTACATTAGATTTCCTGTCCCGATATCCGATTTTCTAACCTGAACCCGATCACCTGCGGATACAGTCATTGAGTATCACAAATGCCTGGATGATTTGGGTCGTTTTTGCCATTTTACCAAGGCTATTTTACCTCAAAGGAATCTACTCCTAAAATAGTAACCCTATCAGCTTCTACTCTGGCGATAGCTTTATCTGTTGTAATTGGCAAATAGCCTTTAGAACTTGAAGCAACTTCATAGACGATTCAGCATCCGTTAAACTTAGAAATGGCAGTAACTGATAGGTTGGCGAATTCCCTGTCTGGATATAGACAAACCGATACAGTTCTCCGTTCGTGACTAAACCCCAGACTGACTCTTGAGACTCTAAGCTTTTATAAGCATACGTCAGCAATTGGGGTAAGCCTGTTGATGGAGAAACCGCGCTATTTTTTGATTCAATAACTAAGACCCAAAACGGGACATAATCTCTGGGCTGTCGAGCTTTATTAATTGCCAGGATATCAAATCGACCTGTGATTATGGTGTCTTCAGCCGTAATGGTAATCCGAGAAATTCCTTCTTCAACAGCAATTTGTAAAGGATAGCGATAGAACCCAGCTAATCGTAACAGAGGACTAACCGCAACCAATTTAACCTGACCTTCTGAAGCAGCGGCTGAGGTAAGATGATTGTCAAATTCATGGCGAGTTTGCTCAACTTGCTGCTGTTCAAACTCGGTTACAGGTTCGAGAGATAATAATGATTCAAATGAGGTACTGTACTGTTTGTAAAAATTAAAAAGCTGATGAACATCATCTAAAGTTAAGTTTTTGGCATTGAGCGTCGTCATGGGTTTAGAATGGCAGGAAATAAGTTGGAGTGCATGTCAATTCCAGATGACATGGAATGCTGGAGTGTCAATTCAGCCGCTAAAATCTATCAGGCTTTGTCGATAAAACTCTGGCATTCCGGTATCAAAATATTGTCCTTTGACCCAATATCCCATCAATCCCTCCTCTTGGCGTAATGTATCAAGACAAGTGGTTAACTGAAATTCCCCCTTATAGCGCTGATTCTGATTAATACTGTCAGCCAGAATCTCAAAGATTTTCGGCTTGAGGACATACATGCCAAAAATCCCTAAAAACTTATCCTCCGCCATCCCCTCCACACGTAAGTGCGATCGCGCGTAATCCAGATCCGGTTTTTCACAGACTTGTGTCACCGCTAAAATAGAATTCATCTCCTGCCAAACCCCAGTCACACAACCCGCTTTATGGATAATCTCGGCGGACATTTCTGTCAAACCAATCACACTTTGACCCGTTTTTTCATAAAGTTCTACCACCTGACGAGTACAAGGAATTTCGGTATCGGAGGTATAAACATGATCACCAAGTAACAGTAAAAAAGGCTCTTGATTCACCCAATCCTTGGCACAGAATACCGCATGACCATAGCCTTCTTGCTCATCCTGGGTTAAGATAGTAATCCGCTCTCCTAACTCTTGCAGATACTGACAATAGTCCTGATTTGAACCAGAGAGTTTGTCCAAAAGTGCCTGTTTCGGGGGAGTTTTAAAGAACGCCTCAAAAATGGCGCGATCGCTCGGTTGCACCACAATCCCAATTTCTTCGATACCGCCACGCCTTGCTTCCTCCACAATCGCTAAAATAATGGGCTTCGTCCGCCCATCGCGATCGATAATTGGAAATAGTTCTTTTTTCACCACCTTTGTAGCTGGAAACAGGCGAGTACCAAATCCGGCGGCGGGAATTACGGCTTTACGAACAATCTGGCTGGACATGATCTAAATTATGAATTATGAATCAAAATAAGACAATCTATTTAAAAAATTAGTTTTAATCGTTGCCAATGCCATTAACAACCGCAAACGGTACGGATTGGCAGTTGGGCAACCATTACCGATATTTTTCAAATCAGCACTCAAGCCGCATTAGATGCCCTGCTACCCTACCACATCTGGAATGAACAATTTGCCAGTGGGCGTTTTAAATGGAAGCGCCCCTGTCAGGAAAATGTACCCTTGCTCCCCCAGCTCCCTTGCTCCCCCTCACCACACCACTTATTCAGCAGCCCCTAAGTATCGCCTAACCCATCCTACGGGTTAAGGTTAATTTTGGTCTATAGCACGAAACTAAGTCAAACAAGCGTGAAAGAAATTAATTTATACAACCAAGAAAACAGTGATAGACTCGATCGCTATCTTGCTCAACAATTACCGGATTTGTCTCGTTCTCGAATTCAAAAACTGATTGAAGAGGGCAATGTACAGCTTAACCATAACCTCTGCACCTCTAAAAAAGCCACCATTCAACCCGGAGACTCTATCCACCTAACTATCCCCGACGCCAAACCCTTAGACTTAAAACCGGAAGCGATTCCCCTGGATATCCTCTATGAAGACGACCAAATTCTGATTGTCAACAAACCCGCTAACTTAGTCGTGCATCCCGCCCCTGGACACGAAAACGGCACACTTGTCAATGCCCTGCTTGCCCATTGCCCCAACCTAGCTGGAATTGGTGGCGTACAACGTCCCGGAATTGTCCACCGTTTAGACAAAGATACCACCGGTGCGATCGCGATCGCCAAAACCGACCACGCCCACCATCACCTACAAGCTCAACTCAAAGCCAAAACCGCCCGTCGAGACTATCTCGGCGTCGTCTATGGTTCTCCCGCCACCGAAACTGGCACAATTAACCTCCCCATCGGACGCCATCCGAGCGATCGCAAAAAAATGGCAGTCGTTCCCCCAGAAAAAGGCGGACGCCCAGCGATTACCCATTGGCAGATTAAAGAACGCCTGGGTAACTATACCCTAATCCACTTCCAACTAGAAACCGGACGAACCCATCAAATTCGCGTCCATACCGCCCATATCGGACATCCAATTGTCGGAGACCCCGTGTATAGTAAAGGTCGAGATATCGGCGTCAATCTCCCTGGACAAGCACTTCATGCATGGCGACTACGATTACAGCATCCCAATACAATTGCCCGTCCCCTCTCTCCTAACCAAGGAGACCAGAGGACGGACAATAAATCTGGGGATTGGATTGAGGTTATTGCCCCACTCCCCCCAGCCTTTAGCACACTCCTAACCGTACTGCGGCGGCGTGCTTCATCCGTTAATACCTAACGCTTAGGTACACGGGACATATAATCGATATTCTGGGCAGACACGCGAGGAAGCGGATTAGGTTTGGCATTAACTCCCCGTGCCATATCCAGAAAGTTCGTGGGATCACCGGCTTTAGCCTGCTTGTCTTGCGGGACAAAACGGCGTACCTCGTTCTGCCAAATAATTTGGGGGAAGCCCAGTTTAGCACGGTAGTAGCCGTCGTAGCGGGGTGATTTAATGTTAAAGGGTCTTTCACCTTGACGACGACCCGGCAATACACGACGCCGTTGATAGGGAACGGTGTCATAGCCAAAGTTGGTCAGGTACTCTTCGCTGTTGATTAGTTGATCAACGAAGCCCTTAATCCCCTTCGTCGCCACAACAATAGACCAAGCAATTTTTTCGCGTTCGTTGTAAACATCGCGCCCCAGTACCCGTTGCACGCATTGTTCAACAAAGCGATAGTTGCTGTTTTTCTCGTAGAAGCTGTTGTAGAAGGTTTTCGACAGCAGCAATCCACGAATAAAGTCCCGCACGGTTAGTTGACCATTGCGGAGTTGGGATTCCAAGAACCGTTCCCGATCCCAAGCAAAGGCATAGAAGAAGATCTGACGGTATGCCGCTTCGATCAATTCATCCATGTCTGTGCCGAACAGGATGTTCTCAGTTGTATAAATCCTCGGTTGCTCATCTCCCGATACTTCATAACCAGCGACACGCTGATTTTGACTTACCGGAGTGTAGCTTAATAAAGGTAGCGCCACGTTTAAATCTCCGTAATCTTAGAAAATCTTACAAACCTTAACTTTCAACTATGTGACATCATCCCACACCAAATCAAAGATTCTGGTGTGGGCTTCCAAGCTTCACAACTTGGATTTCCTGGTTTTTCCCGTTCGGCTGACGCTCACGGCGGAAGCCTTGCGGGATTTCGACACTTACCTAGACTGAGACGAGTACATTTCAGTCCCCGGTAGACCGTCTGCACAGGCAGTTTCCATTCCCGCTAGCCCGGCGGTACTGGTTAGTTTGATTTGCCTTGGTTGTTGACGCTTCGACTCCGCGAGGGCGTCAACACCGAGCGGAGTCGAGGTGTTGATTATCGAATTCGAGAATCAACTCACATTGCAGCAATTTCAACTAGCTTTGTGAGCAGATGTATCGAAGTCTATGTCAATTTACCACATTGATGTTGGGGGAGTCCAGTGTATCCCAACGCCCCATTAAAAATTATGGCGTCGGTCTTATTGCTCCCCCATCTTCCCGTTCCCGACTAAAAGTAACCCATCCAGAACGCCAAGGGATTTGCCAGGGAACGACAGTGGGGCCAATTTCGCAAATAGTTTTCTAAATCAGGTTGCCAGACTGGAGGTTGTAATCCGAGTCCTAGGCAAAGATGAGACAAAACGTCAAAAAACCGCCGATCATGACCCGGTGAGCCTAAATGAGCATGGGCATATTCATGGACGACAATACCTAACCAATCTTGCGGTGCGGTTCGTCCCACATCGATGAGGATGGTAACTGGATTGAGGAGAATGTTACAAAAGCCATCAATCCCATATTCTTGGGCTAACGGCGCTGCCCCGATCTGGATCGAACGACGTAATTCTGGATGAAAACAGTCATGACAGGCATTGAGACAAGAATTGAGTTCAACGTTGACTGTATCAATGTTGTAGCCAATCCAGGTACAGATGCGATCGCGTACCCGATGATTATCGCTGATATCAACCATACGTGGCTCTAAAGCGAGCTGACGTACAGCTTCTAGGTACTCATAGCCACGTACCAATGGTTTGTTAATACTTTGGGATTTCTCCACCCAATACGGACTCAATTTGTCTAGCTGCTCAAACATTCCCTAAATTTTAACGGCTTACAGGCTAATAAGCAAGCTCAAACCACGACTAAGCAAGCGTTCAGGACTTTACTCCCGATGGAGACAGTTTGACAGGTTCCCCAAGAACGATAGATAAGCCTGATGAAAATGATAAGCATTAGTTGCTGAAAAAAAACTGCCAAAAAAGATACAAAAAACTCAAAATATATATTTACATTTGTTCACGGTTTGTTAATATTGTTTGTAGTGAATAAAGTTTTTGCCTGCCTCCAGAGAGTTCTAAACGGCTCAGGGCAAGTGCTGACGTAGTATATTCGATAAATTACCTAAACAGGAGATCCTGAATGCCTTTTACCATTGATTCGGCTCGTAGTATATTTCCTGAAACCTTAACAGCCGATGCTGTACCAGCTACGATTGCCCGTTTCAGTCAACTTAGTGCTGAAGATCAATTGGCATTGATCTGGTTTGCTTACCTGGAAATGGGCAAAACCATCACCATTGCTGCACCAGGAGCAGCAAGTATGGTGCTTGCAGAACCAACCTTGAATCAAATTAAGCAAAAGTCCTTCCAAGAGCAAACCCAGGTCATGTGTGACTTGGCAAACCGCGCCGATGCGCCGATTAGCCGCACGTATGCCAGTTGGTCAGCTAATATCAAGCTTGGCTTTTGGTATCAGCTCGGACAATGGATGGAACAGGGAACAGTCGCGCCTATTCCCGAAGGCTATCGCTTATCCGCCAATGCATCCGCCGTGCTACAAGCCATTCGCAACCTCGATCCGGGACAGCAAATTACGGTGCTGCGGAATGCGGTTGTGGATATGGGGTTTGATCCGAGTAAACTGGATAGCTACAAAAAGGTAACTGAGCCGATTGTTCCGCCTCAGCAAATGTCTCAACGGACGTCGGTGGCAATCCAAGGGGTTGACAATCAGACGGTGTTAAGCTACATGAATTACATGAATGCCAATGACTTTGACGCCCTGATCAAACTGTTCACTGATGATGGAGCGCTGCAACCTCCGTTCCAAAGACCGATCATTGGTAAAGATGCCGTTTACCGCTTCTTCCGGGAAGAATGCCAGAACCTGAAGCTACTGCCGGAACAGGGAGTTTCTGAACCGACAGAAGAGGGGTATACTCAGATCAAAGTCACAGGTAAAGTTCAAACGCCTTGGTTCGGTGCCGGAGTAGGAATGAATATGGCGTGGCGATTCTTGCTCAATCCTGAGAACAAAATCTACTTTGTGGCAATTGATTTATTAGCCTCGCCGAAGGAGTTACTCAACTTGGCTCGCTAAAGCCATCCTGAGTAGGGGTAAACTGTAACAAGTTGTTAATGATCGAGCGAACACTCCCTGCTCCTATTGATTGGGAGTGTTCGTCATACTGGATAATGCAAGTAAACGAAATTATTTGGTCTGAAGTAGAGCAGCAAATTGCCAAAGATGCTTTTGAGAAAGCCTATCAACGAGAAACGAATGCTTTGATCACACAGGTGCGGGAATACGCCAGTGGAGTTACTGAACTCGATCAGGTTTGGCGTCTGCACGATTTTTTGAGTGCAAGGCGGCATGATATTGATGGTAAGTACGACTACGACTATTCCGCTCTCCTGTTTCTTTTCGCTCGGTTAGTTAAAGAAGAGTGGCTAAAGTTGGAAGATTTGAGCGGTTTAGAGCAGAGTAAACTGGCTAAAATAAATGCCTTGGCTCGGATGTAACCTTCCACACAGTGACGTACTCCCACAGTCAATCAAAGATTCGGCTGTGGGCTTCTCCTCCCTTTACGGGATTCGCGTTTTATACTGAAACTATTGATCTGAAAGACTTGTCCTATAATCTTTTCAGCAATAATAAGCTTTGCTTATAAGCCAAAGTGCAAGAGAGCCTTTTGGGTTAGTAAAAATAATAGCTTTGCAATAATTCTCGAATGGCATCCATTCTGTTGTTTTATTTGCAACCGAACAGCAATTGCGTTTGGTTTTATGATTTCCCCTCAAACTCCCCGTTTGCTATAATCTTCCTGAATGGTTAAACCCGGAAACCCGGATATCTTAAGTTAGCAAACAGAAAGGACTTTTAGTCGTTTTGGAATTACCACCAATCAAACCTATCAAGCCACCCGAAGAACCGCCGCCTATTCACGGTAATTGGTACTTGGTCAATGTTCGCCACAAGAAACGTGATTTATTTTTGAGATGTCTGAATGTTGTTATCAAACAAAATAATCTGGACGATTTAATTTTAGCGGTTGAAACTCCTGATGATTCAGTGTACGAAGATATCGTTTTATTAAATTTGGCTAGCTTTAAAGCCGTGCGACCTCACATTCAAACGATTGAGTCCTGTCAGAGAATTGAACCGAAACCATTGCCACAAGCACAAGTGAGTCTAATGTTGGCAGCTAGCCGCTAGCTGCTGGATTGTAACTGTGCGATCGCGCGATTGAGCCGTGCTTGTACTACCCGATCCGACTCTTGAGTCAACGCCTGTTGTAAGGGAGGCATAACTTCTGGTTGGGCAATATCTTGTAAAGACGCGATCGCAGCATAACGCAGCGCCCAATCCTCTGGCGTCAATAACGCCCAGGTCAATTTATCTATGGCTTGACGAATAATTGCTGCATCCTTGGCTAAACTGCCAATCCTCCCTAATCCTCTTGCCGCGACGCGCCGGACATTGCCTTGACAGTGGTTGGCGATGGATGTGCCAATGACGTCCTCTAACAAACTCAGCGCTTTTGGATCACCAATTCGCGCTAACGCCTGAATGATATGGGCTTGCACCGCTTGGTCACCAGAGGCTTCAAAGGCGGCAATTAAAGGATTAACGCTGGCTGACCCCAATTCCACTAACCCGTCTACAGCGGCGGCAGGGACAGCCGGATGATGATGACTTAATGCCCCAATTAAGGCTGTGATTACGTCCTCACTAACACGCTGCGGGTGAGCGACTAACGCCTGAATCGCTTCTATGGCTTCGTTAGGCGTAACCGCTTGTTGTAATTTTTGTCCGTTGTTATTTGTCATTGGCCATTTGTCATTGGTCATTGGTCATTTGTCATTGGCATTGGTCATTGGTCATTTGTCATTGGCATTGGTCATTGGTCATTTGTCATTCGTCATTTGTAAATTCTCTCCCTCATCTCCCTCATCTCCCCCAGCTTCCCCAGCTTCCCCAGCTTCCCCAGCTTCCCCAGCTTCCCCAGCTTCCCCAGCTTCCCCAGCTTCCCCAGCTTCCCCAGCTCCCTCTGCTTACCCAGCTCCCTCTGCTCCCTCTGCTCCCTCTGCTCCCTCTGCTCCCTCTGCTCCCTCTGCTTCCCCAGCTCCCTCTGCTTCCCCAGCTCCCTCTGCTTCCTCTGCTTCCCCAGCTCCCTCTGCTTCCCCAGCTCCCCTGCTATAGCTGAATTAATAACTGATCAATGGTGTCCATCAGAAACTGGCATTTATCTGGCTGGTTTGATTCGGCTTCTGGATCACTTTCTAAGATGGCTTCTAACATTCGCTTGATATTCAGCAGCTTTAAACTATTCGGCACCTTCGCCTCAATGATCGCCTGCGCTGCGGCTAAATGACCGATCGCGCCCAGGTCAAACATCGCCGCCCAGCGCAAATACATATTCGGATGATCCAAATTCTGGATAATCCGCTCAATATATTGCGGCTCTTTTGTCAATAGATATAAATACCGAGCCGCCGCACATTGAACCCGTTCCGACGGATGGGTTAAAAAGGGTTCAATCTGGGGACGGGCTTGCCAAACTTCTAATGTTCCTAACGCTTCAATCAAGGCTTCATAGGGTTGCTCTGCTTGAGCGTTTAGCAGATTCAGCAAGGGGGAGACAGCTATGCGATCGCCAATCGCGGCTAAAGCCTGAATCGTTGCCTCTCGGAGGCTGAGATCCGGACAATCTAAGGCAGCAATTAACCCAGGTACAGCTTGGGGATTTTTTAACTCGCCCAATGCTCGCGCCGCCTGACGCCGCAAGGGATATCCACCTGCTTGGGTGCGATAGGCTTCATCTTGGAGGGCTTCACATAGCACCGTCCACGAGTCCTGTACTTTATTCTTACCCAGCCACCACGCGGCATAGTAGCGTAACTGATTATCGTCTCCGTTTAAGGCTGCGATCGCAGTTTCTGCCGAACTTATGGGTTGGGGAGGAGAAGCGGTAGTCATTATATACAAAAATTTTGAGATCTAAATCGCTTTTTATTTATATATATTTTAAATCGAATGGCACTCAAAAGCGGGCATTTAGGGAGCGCTAAAACCTTTGATATACCCTAGGGTGGGTTGAGCGAAGTCGAAACCCACCAGCCTTCTACCTTGCCGCCTTCTACTATAAACAAGATTCGGGTCTGATTGATAGACAATAACTGCTTATCGCCTATCCTCCAGACCCGATACAGGCTAGTACAAGGGAACTCAAGTAGAGCCTACTATTACAAACCCGCTTGTGGTTTGTGTAGATCTGTTCTCAAACATCTCTACTGAATGCATGACTTCCCAGGTAGCCTCAATCATTTCTAGCTCAAAGCATTGATGGCATAGTTGAGGTAAATGTTCGCTTCTCCAGCAACATCTCCCGATAGACCATGATTGTCACGGACAAATTCTAGAGCCGCCACGTACCAACTGGACGACAAACCGAGAGCCGCGTTGAATTCTTTAACGCCAGCAATCACATATTCATCCAGTGGACCCGTTCCACCCACTACGCAACAGTAGCTGATGACGCGCAAGTAGTTGTTAATATCCCGCACACACTTGGACTTGCCTTCTGGAGTCGAGGCATATTGAGGTCCTTCCATTTGAGTGGTGTAGGGGAATTTCTGATAAACATGATTAGCAGCAGCTTCAGACCATCCCTGACCATTATCAGTAAACGCTTTGGCAGCATCCAGACCCGCCTTCGCCCGACTGAAACGACCAAAAATGGCTTGCATTTCAGTATTAGTCGGATAAGAACCGCGCACGTCAGCGGCAGCAATCGCTTCAGTAATTGGGGTTTTCATCAGTATTGTTGTTCTCCTAAATGATTGACTTAGTTAAGTTGTCAGATTTAATTGTCAAAAAGCCGTTTAAACTCGACCTTAAGCAACGGCGGCTGCTGCTGTATCAAAATAGCTCGCTAATTCAGACATCAGAGCGCTGCAATCTCCTTGGGTAATGCCACTGGGGTCATTGGCAATGGCGATCGCGGCATCTTTCATCTTGCCAATCCCGGATGCTACGGCATCTCCTGGTGTTCCTAGCGCTTGGTAGGTTTCCCGCAGACCATTGAGACAACGGTCATTCATCACACTGGCATCTCCTGCCACCATCGAGTAGGCGACATAACGGAGAATAAAGCCCATGTCCCGGATACAAGCGGCATGGTTACGATGATGGTCACAAGGACCACCGGGAGCGAACACTTGGGGACGTTCAGCTACTAATTCTCGGTACGCATTAGCGACGATCATGGAAGCGTTACTGGTGAGACGGTTAACCGTATCTAAACGCTTATTGCTTTCCGACACCATCGCTGAAAGGGCGTTGATTTGATCGCCACTCAGATAGGCACCACTTTTATCGGCTTGCTCCACGACTTTGGAAAACGCATCAAGCATCTTAATTAAGATCTCCTAGCTAAACGTTGTTTGAATCATTGATCTAGGTTTCTTTATACAATAGGCTGAATATTTTTAAGCGTTAAAAAATATTAAGTTGCATGTCATTGTACATGATTTTGCTCAAACCTTCTCATAGAAAGGGTTAAGGATGGTTCCTTTGATTAAAAAATTTACATTTTGTAAACTAATCAGCGATTTTAAGTTTACTTTTGTTAAGACTACGATGCCGAAAATTTACGGGCAATCTTTGATTTACCAACGCTTTGAGCCTTCTATTCCCGTCTGGCACATCATCTCATTCAACGTAATGTTTCTTAATGGATAAGGGTGTTAAGGGGTAGGGGAATATCGTGGGTTTAAGGTGTTAACACTAAATTGCTTTGTAACTACAAAAAAATCAGACAATAATCTTTAGTAAGTATATTTGCTTAAGTAATTATTACCAAATTTCTCATAAAGGCGATGAAGAGGGGGATCAAGATCTCCGCCCCTAGACAGAACTGGAAAATGAGGTTGTCGCGTAATCCGGAAATCTATAACCCTCTGGCAATGGTAGCTTGAGCAGTTTGGACATCCTCAGGATTGGCGAGTTTGATCCGCCAAGGATTAAAAACTTAACAATTTGTAACAAATAAAAACTCAACATCATTGTATAAAAGTAACCTGAAGGGTAAAGATGACAGGTAAATGTTAACCAAAACGCCAAATAACCGTTATTTGGGGGGTTCTCATAATCAGCCGGAAATCTTCTCAGGTTTCTTGACGCTCCGTTTACGTTTTCCTTCTGGGAACGTGATTGGTATTCGTGAGAACAGACCCGATCAGGTGTTAAGGTTTCACTGTCTCGACCTAACCTGTCTAGAATTAAACCCTAGACTCAACCAAGCAAAGGAGGATTTGAGTTCATGTTTGATGCATTCACCAAGGTGGTAAGCCAAGCTGATACGCGAGGCGAAATGCTGACCGGCTCTCAGATAGATGCTTTGAATGCAATGGTTGCTGAAAGCAACAAGCGGATGGATTCGGTTAACCGGATCACCAGCAACTCGTCTAAAATCGTTGCTGATGCGGCTCGTGCTTTGTTTGCTGAACAGCCTCAGTTAATTGCTCCTGGTGGTAACGCCTACACCAGTCGTCGGATGGCGGCTTGCTTGCGGGATATGGAAATCATCCTGCGCTATGTTACCTACGCAATTTTTGCCGGAGATTCCAGTGTACTGAACGATCGCTGCCTAAACGGTTTGCGTGAAACTTATGTAGCGCTGGGTGTACCCGGAGCGTCTGTTGCTGCTGGCGTGCAAAAAATGAAGGATGCCGCGATCGCACTTGCGAATGACCGTAACAATATCACTCCTGGTGATTGCAGCGCTTTAATGTCCGAAATCGGTAGCTACTTTGACATGGCTGCCAACGCGGTTGCCTAAAACAAGGTAAAAAAAGATTGCCTGTTGAAGTTTAAACTTCATCAACACGTTTGAAAAAGTAAGCAAAAGATTAAGGAGATATCTCGACGATGAAGACGCCATTGACAGAAGCAGTCGCCGCTGCCGATTCACAAGGACGTTTCTTAAGCAGCACCGAAATCCAAATTGCCTTTGGTCGGTTTAAGCAAGCTCAAGCCAGCTTACAAGCAGCTAGAGCGTTAACTGACAAAGCGACAAACTTGATCGACGGTGCAGCTAACGCGGTGTACCAAAAGTTCCCCTACACCACTCAGATGCAGGGACCGAACTATGCTTCTACTCCTGTAGGGAAAGCCAAGTGTTCTCGTGACATTGGTTACTACCTGCGGATGGTAACCTACTGCTTAGTCGCAGGCGGTACCGGCCCGATGGATGAGTACCTGATTGCTGGGATTGATGAAATCAACAGCACATTTGAACTGTCTCCTAGCTGGTACATTGAAGCCCTCAAGTACATCAAAGGTAACCATGGCTTGTCTGGCGATCCTGCCGTTGAAGCCAATTCCTATCTTGACTATGCGATCAACGCCCTGAGCTAGATTGATCGCCTTGCCCGGAAAGGCAAGCAGTTGTTAGCAAAAAGGGTTAGCAATTGTTGGCGTTTCCGGGTATCGTTTTATTCATTTTCAGGGAGGGTTGAGATGACAAGTTTAACGGCAGCAAGGCGGTTAGGAATTGCTGCATTTGCGGAGTCTCCAAAAGTGGAGCTGCGTCAAAATTGGACGGAAGATGATTTGCAATTGGTGATCCGAGCCGCTTATCTACAAGTCTTCGGTAACGATAACTTGATGGAGTTTGAGCGGTTAACCAGTGCGGAATCACTGCTGCGTTATGGTCAAATCAGTGTTCGCGATTTTATTAGAACCCTGGGTCAATCGGAACTATACCGGGAGAAGTTTTTCTACTCCACCCCACAAGTGCGATTTATCGAACTGAATTATAAGCACTTTTTGGGACGAGCGCCCTACGACCAGTCAGAGATTGCGTATCATACTGACTTGTACAATCAACAGGGGTATGAGGCAGAGATAAACTCCTACCTGGACTCAATGGAGTATCAAGAGAACTTTGGCGAGTCCATTGTTCCCTATCCGATTGGATTTGAAACCCAACGCAATCAGAAAACCGTAGGGTATAGCCGAATTTTCCAACTATTTGGCGGATTAGGCAGTAGCGATCGCACTCAGCCGGCGGGGAATCGTTCTCGTCTGTTGCGGGAAGTGGCGCTGAATACCTCGTCTGCGATCTACGCTGATTCGCAAGGACAAGCGATCGTGGGTACTCGTGGCGGCACTCGCGAGCAGATTTATATCGTGCAGGTGATTCAAATCCCCAAACCCGGACGCATGACCCGAATCCGCCGCAGTCAGACGGAATATTACGTCCCTTACGAGCAGCTTTCACAAAAGTTACAACAAATCAATAAGATGGGCGGTAAGGTGACAAAAATAATACCCGCTTAAAGATAGTACAGACCAAACTAGCGCGTCTGTACAACCATAAACTGCGAAAACCAAGCGGGCTAACAAAATATCGGGTCCTGTGGAAGACGGGTAGCTGCCTGTGGACGCGGAGTAAGACCAATAGAGGGCAACCTTTGGAGGCGTCGGCGGATGAAGCGGGAAATCCCAAAGACGAATAAGACCGTCCTTGTTTTTAAAAGGTTGGAAGCCAAATAAGAGCGAAGCAAGTTGGGGTACTTCACGATTTCAACATTGGCGTTTAATCAGGAGAAATTTAAGTGGCTATTACAACAGCAGCGTCCCGACTAGGGACAGAAGCGTATAGTAATCCAACTCCGGTAGAATTGCGCCCTGATTGGGTTGAATATGATATCCAAGCGGTGATTCGTGCCGTCTACCGTCAACTGTTGGGTAATGACTATTTGATGGCGTCTGAACGCTTAACCAGTGCCGAGTCACTGCTGCGGAATGGGTATATTAACGTGCGCGAATTTGTGCGTTGTGTTGCCAAATCAGAACTTTATAAAACCAAGTTTTTCTACGGCAATTTTCAAACCCGTGTAATTGAACTCAATTACAAGCACCTATTAGGTCGCGCACCTTACGATGAGTCTGAGGTAATTTACCACCTAGATTTGTACGAAACCCAAGGGTACGACGCCGATATTGACTCTTACATTGATAGTGAAGAGTATCAAGAGAACTTCGGTGATTATATCGTCCCGTATTATCGCGGTTTTGAGACCCAACGGGGTCAGAAAACCGTCGGGTTTACCCGCATGTTCCAACTGTATCGCGGTTATGCCAATAGCGATCGCGCTCAGTTGGCAGGAAGTGAGTCGCGTCTGGCGACTGATTTAGCACAGAATTTTGCTTCAGCCGTGGTTGGACCATCCGGTGCGAATGAGGGCTGGGCATATCGCCAGTCTGCGAAGGGTGAAACCCCTAGTAAGGCATTGGGAGGTCCTGTCCCTTATGGCACACAAGGCAAAGTTTATCGTGTCGAAGTAGCGGGGATTATTAATCCCAGATATCCTAAAGTTCGTCGCAGCAGCAAAGCCTTCTTAGTTCCTTATGAAGAACTATCCAACAAACTCCAACAGATTAACCGTCTAGGGGGTAAAGTGGCTAGTATTACACCAGCTTAGTCCAAGAAGGCAGACGTTGACGTCCTCTAGAAAGAGGGAGATTGAACCGATCTGAACGGAGCAGATGGGACTGGGGACTGGAGAGATTAGGACTAGAGAGAAAATAGCGGAAATCGTTATATTATTTCTAATCTCCTAACTCTTGAGACTCTAGTCCCATTGGTATGTTGAGTGAGCAGACAAGTTGAGAATTAAGCCGGATAAAAATAGCTGTTTATCGGTCTAAATCAGAAACTTGAATGATTGATAATTAAAATAGTTACAAATACTCAAAAGGAGAATTGATTACTATGCTAGGTCAAGTAGCAGCAAGCAGTGCACCTAACAGCCCATCGGGGAACCGTTTCTTTACCTATGAAGTCACGGGTTTGCGTCAAAATGAAACCAATGACAAAAACGAATACCCCTTTCGCAAAAGCGGCAGTGTCTTCATTAAAGTGCCTTACAATCGCATGAATGAAGAAATGCGCCGCATTACCCGCATGGGAGGGACAATTGTCAATATTCATCCCGTGAATTCTGATAGTTAGTTGGCGGATTAAACTGAAGGCTGGTAAACGGTAAGGGGTAAGGGGAAATACTATGCTAATTATCTGTTACCGATTACCAGCTAAGGAGAAACAGTTTTGAATTTTGAGTTTGTAGGGGCGGGTTTTACTACTATCGTTTCTTACTGAACCCAGATATAACTAAACCCGCCCAGACGAGTGAAGGACATAAGACAAATGACATAAGACAAATGACATTTGTAACTGAACAATCGAGTGGTGGCGAGTCTTTAACAATAGAACAAGCACTGACGAACCTCAAGCAAAGGGATGATTTAAGTCTTTGCTATTATGCGGCGTGGTGGCTGGGAAAATTTCGGATTCGAGACGCCGCCGTAATCGACGCCTTGATTGTGGCGTTAGAGGAAGAGGCAGATCGTACCGAGGCGGGCGGATATCCCTTGAAACGCAACGCAGCGCGGGCGCTGGGGAAGTTGGGCGATCGCAAAGCGGTTGTGCCACTGATAAACTGTCTAGACTGCTCCGATTTTTATGTACGAGAAGCCGCCGCGCAGTCGTTAGGAATGTTAGGTGATCCCGTTTGTGTTCCTCAGTTAATGGGGTTATTAGAGGGTGGGATAGAGGCGGCTAAACCTGTACCCGGATCACCCCACTTAGCACAACCTTATAATGCAGTCATAGAGGCGTTAGGTAGTTTAGGAGCAAAAGAGGCGATCGCATTAATCGAACCCTTCCTAGAGCATAATCAAGAACGGATACAGTACGCCGCCACACGAGCCATGTATCAGTTAACCCAGAATCCCGCCTATGGCGATCGCTTAGTGCAAGCTTTAAAAGGGGAAAAGTTACAATTACGACGGGCTGTACTAGCCGATTTAGGGGCAATTGGTTACTTAAAGGCAGCAGATGCGATCGCTCAAACCTTAGCGGAAAATAGTTTAAAGCTCATTTCTCTCAAAGGGGTATTAGAGCATGAAGTGAAAAACTCCGCCAGCGAATCCGTTCAGCTATCACAAGGATCAATCCATCTGATGAAGCTAATGGATGACTTGCTGTAACCTTGTAAATTTACGAAAGTGCTAATAGTACACCCAAATGTAGAGGCGCAAGCCTTGGCATCCGTGTCAACTTGAGCCATAACCCCCTCACCCCCAGCCCCTCTCCCACCAGGGGAGAGGGGAGCAATAAGAAGCGCCCCAAATAAGTAAACTGGCGTCCTCACATAAGTACCTAATCCTGATGAGAAACACAATATAACACATAACGAATGATAGAACTTGATTCTCGCCTTGCGAGTATGACAAATGACGAATGACGAATGACAAATGACAAATGACCAAAACCTAATTCAAGCCGTTGAACAAGCCGATTCTTCCCCTCGCTTACTTGCTGCGGTGCGAACCTTAGCCAATGCCAAGATAGAAGCGGGGATACCCACATTAATTGCCGTTCTCAGTTATAACAACCCCGGTGCCGCAGTCGCCGCCGTCGATGGATTGGTGCAATTAGGAGACGTGGCTGTAGAACCATTACTCAACCTGCTTGATGAATATAACTATGGAGGAAGGGCTTGGGCGATTCGAGCCTTAGCCCAACTTGCTGATCCTAGAGCCTTAGACACCTTACTGAATGCGGCTGAAACCGACTTTGCTCTAAGCGTGCGTCGTGCGGCGGCGAAAGGTTTAGGAGATATACAATGGTCAAAATTGTCTCCTGCAGAGAGTCCCTCAGCCCAAGGGCGAGTGCTGAAAACGTTACAGGTAACCTCCCATGATCCCGAATGGGTAGTGCGTTATGCTTCCGTGGTAGGGTTGCAAGGATTAGCCACTGTAGTAACCGAAACCCAACCGGATTATTGGCAACAGATAGTCGCTCATTTTGAGCAACTGATGAAAGATGAGTCAGATTTAGCCGTTCGCACCCGCGTACAATTCGCCTTAGCACAACTGCAACCGGAAATGGCAAAGGCTGGGTAATGGCGTGGCAGACTTAATTTGATAGATTAGGCTTGTAGTAAGGGCTTTAGCCCTATATGGTTCAAAGACTTACCCAGTAAGCTTTAGCGACTATACCTATGTTTCCGTTCCAATATCCCGTACCGCAAACTGATCCACCCTTGTCGCCGAGAGAAACACTGCCGACGATGTATGATCTCAAGAGTGAAGATCCGGAGGAGCCTGGTTTGCCTGATGAATTCCATGATTGGCAGGCACAATTGTTGAGTTTGACATTTCGTCCGCCTCATTATCCGCCACAGCAGGTATTTTATGCCAGTGACATGAACCTTTACTACGACGTGCGTCATCCAGGATGGTACAAGCGACCCGATTGGTTTGGGGTGGTGGGTGTACCTCGACTTTATGAGCAAGTCGATATGCGTTTGTCTTACGTGGTGTGGCAAGAAGGTGTGAATCCTTATGTGGTGGTAGAATTGCTCTCTCTAGGAACGGAGAAGGAAGATTTAGGGGAAACGGAAGCGGAAGCACTACCCGTTGAATCGAGGGAAGGTATAGGAAATGGGCAAGTAATTGAGCCTCAAGTTGAGCATAAACCGCCGCGAAAATGGCAAGTTTATGAGCGGATTTTACGGATTCCTTATTATGCCGTTTTTAGTCGTTATACGAATCAGTTACGAGTCTTTACATTAGCCGGGGGACATTACCAAGAGTTAGAGTTACAGGAGTCGCGAGTGTGGATTCCTGAGTTGGATTTAGGTTTGGGATTGTGGCAAGGGGAATTTCAAGGAATTGAGCGTTTGTGGTTGCGTTGGTATGATGCTCAAGGGAATTGGATTTTGACTGAGACGGAACAGGAGAGACAACGAGCAGAAACGGCGGAAACTCAGTTACAGTCTTTGCTGGAGCGATTGCGGGAATCAGGAATTGATCCTAATACATTGTTGGGTGGTTAGAGTGGAATCGAATGGTGCGATCGCGTCTTCGTGTTACCTTAGCTCCAGGTTAGACTCTATTGGCATCAGAGTGGTTTAGGGCTAGCGCAAGCAATGTGGTCAACACCTCTTATAGCTTCACATAAAAGCCATAATGTCAAGCATGGGGAGTGAGTTTACAGATAAGCGATGGTGCAGGCTCCCTCGCGATTTATCCGAGGGATGAAACCAAGCAAGGCATTTAGCCTAGCAACTTTAGTTGCTTTTCTTGTTAGATTTAGGTACAATAGTGACGTGAGAAACAGAGTTTGTCGGTGATAACTCTGTATACATAAAAACCTTCTGAAAAACATAAACGGTGTAATTGATCTTGCTAGGATTTCAAACGAGCCAAAATTCGTACAATGCCGATTTTCTCAGTCGGAATAGCATTTTTGTAAAAACTAAATAGTTAATAAGTACCGTAGGGCATACGGAAACTTCCTAATTAATTTAGGTAAAAGCTTGGAGAGCTACCCTAAAAAGTGGAGTTCTAGATATTAAGTGATATTCTAGTTTGCTTCGGGTATGACATAATCGTGTAAGACCTAATTAGAGGTGACTCGAAATGGCAACGATTAGCTCAAGAATCCCCCGTCTTTTAAGCGGGGGAGTGTCAACAGAAATCGATAATCAAGTTCCTGCGGTTAATCCTGTCTTTGCCCGCCACGAGACGTTTCATCCTCGGTTTGGCTGGCTGAAGAAGGGTTTTGACAAGGCAACTGAAGATCCAGGAATTTTTTTGAGTCCGGATGCACCTGTACGTTTGGGCGTGGGGAAGAATATGGTGCGCTCGATTCGTTACTGGTGTTCGGCGTTCAAAGTGCTGGACAATGATAGTCCCTCAGAATTTGGCAAACAATTGTTGGCGGATAACGCTTGGGATGAATTTCTAGAAGATCCCGCCTCGCTGTGGCTACTCCATTGGTATCTCCTCAAACCCACCTGCTCGGCGACGGCTTGGTATTTTGCGTTTCATGTCTTTCGTCCGGTTGAATTTTCAGCCGATGATTTATTTGAGGCGCTTTGTGACTATAGGGATAGTCTGGGTAGTCGTATTGTCGATGCCTCACTAAAAAAAGACATCACCTGCATCTTGCGGATGTATGTAGAACCCGATACCAAGACAGGCGTGAGTGAGGATTCCATTGACTGTCCTTTTGCCGAACTTGGCATTATCCAAACCCTAGGGAACTCAAAGCACTACAGATTTCAAATGGGTGCAAAAACGAATCTCCCCGCCGAGGTTGTCGTTGCTGCTTGTTTGGAGTTTGCCGCGTTTAAAGGGAATCAGAAAACCATATCCATTGCCAGTCTTACCTTTGATCCAGGTAGCCCGGGTTTGGCGTTCAAGCTGAATGAAAGTGCTGTCTGTGACGCCATTGAACAGGTGGGGCGGTGGTCAAAGGATCTCACTCTCTCTGACTCAGCGGGATTGATTCAGTTTTCCTTCAAAAAGCAGGCAAAGGCGCTAGCACACGATATCCTAGACAGGTACTACAGTACGAGAAGACGCGGTGGGGCAAAGTAATGAAACGACCATTATCTGACTATTTCAGCCTCAATCGGCGCTATTCTCGCTCGATTAATTTAGAGCGAGATTTGCAGCAACTTGATGCCCTGGAGGGGTATGTTCCCACCACTCGCTCTGTTGATGCCCTCAGACGAATTTTAGCGGGTTGGCAAGACTCCCAATCCCAGCGGGCTTGGACGCTAACCAGTGTCTATGGCACGGGGAAGTCGGCGTTTGCTCACTTTGTATCGGCTCTATGTGCCAAAGACAATGATCAGATTAAGCAGCAGGCGCTGGAGATTGCTCGAAACGCTTTGGGCGCTGATAGTGCAGAGTATTGTCGTCTCAGGGAAACACAACCCAAGCAAGGTTTAGTCAGAGCCGTGGCTACGGCACAGCGAGAACCGATTGGTAACACGGTGATTCGGGCTTTAGCCAGAGGTATTAAGCTATTCTGGTCATCAGCAGAGATCTCAAAAATAGCCATTGCTGGTCAACTTTTGGACTGGGAAGCGGCAATTGCCAATGGAGAAACCGTTGATAGCCGAGGGCTTCCTCAGATAGTGCAGGAACTTGCTCAGGCGGCTCAAACGGGTGTCTTTTTAATTATTGATGAGTTAGGCAAAAATCTAGAATTTGCTGCCTATAACGAAGGGGCGGAAGATTTATATTTGTTGCAGCAGTTAACTGAACTGCCCAGAGAGGGACATTATCCTGTGTATATACTGGGGATACTGCACCAAGCCTTTGCTGAATATGGTCAGAGATTAGCCTCTGTCCAACGGAACGAATGGGCAAAGATTCAAGGGCGGTTTGAAGATATCCCCTTTACAGAATCGGCTGGACAAATGGTGCGGTTGATTGGTCAAGTTATTGATCAATCCCAGGCAGAAAGTTTTCATTGTGCGATCAATAACCAAGCAGAGGAATGGTTGGATGAGCGCTGGAAAGATATCGCCATGGCGGAAGAACTGACGCCACAAGTTCTGGGATCGGTGTATCCGTTACATCCCCTCTCAGCGTTAGTGTTGCCCATGCTATGCGCTAAGTATGGGCAAAATGACCGCTCACTCTTTACGTTTCTCACCAGTTCTGAACCCTATTCATTTAAGAAGTTTCTAGATGAAACAACGGTGCAGGGTGATCCATTGCCAACCCTGAAATTGGATCGGGTTTATGATTATTTCGTTGAAGCCACCGGATTGGGTTTAGGTTCTCGATTGGGTTTGCAACGGTGGGTAGAGATTCAGAACTTAATTGCCGATGCCAAACATCTGGATACGGATTCGCTTAGGGTTTTAAAGACCATTGGCTTGCTTAACTTAGTAACAACAACGGGTGCGGTGAAAGCCACTCACGAACTGGTGACGCTGGCAATGTGCGATTCACCCAATCAGGAACAAGATCAGCAGTATTGGGATGATATTATTGACCGTTTATTACGACGAAATGTAATTACCCATCGTCGGTTGTTGGATGAACTGCGGCTTTGGGAAGGCTCTGATTTTAATGTCGAAGGCGAAGTGGCGGCGTTGATTGAGCAAGAGCGATCGCCTCTGTCTAGTCTTTTGTCACAAACCTATCCGCTGAAGCCGTTAGTGGCGCAACGGCATAGTTATAAAACGGGTACGTTGCGGTATTTTGAGCGACGATATGTTAATCGGACACAGGATTTAGCGCAACTACGTTGTCAGAGTAAAGATAGTGATGGATTAATTGCTTGTTGGGTGGATGAAGAATTACCTAGTCAACCCCCGGCTTTGACCGCCGATGGGAAGCCGTTAATTGTTTTGTGTGCCAAAAAACTGGGTATTCTGCGAATTAGGGCGCTAGAATTTGCCGCACTTGATAAAATTCAGAGTAGTGCGGCTCAACTTCAGACGGATGCGGTGGCGAGACGGGAAGTTCAGTATCGGTTATTCGAGACGAAACGATTACTTGATGAAAGTTTGAGTCAAGCGTTTGATATAGCCGTTAATCAGAATGTTTGTTGGATTCAGGGAAAACGAGAAACCATCAACCATGCGACAGACTTGAATACCAAGTTATCAGATGTTTGTGACAGGGTTTATCTGAAAACACCGATTCTTTGGAATGAGTTGATTAATCGCCGCGAACTGACGTCTCAAGGCGCTAAGGCGAGACGGGAACTGATTGAGGCGATGTTGGAAAATGCCGAGGTAGAAAAATTAGGATTAGAAGGGTATGGTCCAGAAGTCGCCATGTATTATTCTCTACTTGGTGAGACAGGGATTCATCGACAGGAGGAGGACGGTTGGGGATTCTATCCACCGGATAAAAACTCCAATGTTTTGACGGTTTGGCAGGCAATTGAAGCGTTTCAAAAATCGGCTAACGATAAACAAAACCCCTTAGACAAACTTTACCAACAATTAGAAGCACCACCATTCGGTGTCAAGCAAGGGTCAATTCCAGTGCTGCTAGCGGCAGTTTTGCTGTACCACACTGATGATGTTGGGGTTTATAAAGATGGGACATTTATCCCGATTTTGGGATCAGAGCATTTTGAACTGTTGGTGAAAGATCCCTCACGTTTTGCGGTTAAATATTTTGAAGTCGTGGGGTTGCGATCGCGTGTCTTTAAGGAACTCGAAGCGGTGTTGAAATCGCCTCAGTCTCGAATGCCTGCGGGAGTCAGGAATGTAACTCTTTTGGCGGTGGCGAAGCCTCTATTTCAGTTTGTGAAAAAGCTACCTGCGTACACGCTGAAAACCAGGAGTCTCAGTTCAGAAGCACAAGCGGTTTTACAAACCTTAAAGCAAGCCCAGGAACCCGACGTATTACTGTTTAAATCCTTACCGGAAGCTTGCGGGTTGCCAGCTATTGGTACGAATGAAGTTGACGAGGGTAAGACGGCGAAAACCTTACGGAAAAAGTTAGTGCAAGCGCTGCACGAGATTCAGACAGCTTATGACTGCTTGCTGAGTGACTGTAAATCACGATTGCACGATGCCTTTGGGATTAGCAGCAATGAAGCTAAATTGCGGGAAGATTTAAGAGTGCGAGCCAGTCGCCTAGTGAGACAATCTGTTGAGAGTATGCTAAAACGTTTTACCGATGCGGCAGTTGATGAAACCAAAACAGATACCGAATGGTTAGAAGCCCTAGTCATGATTGTGGCAGATAAGCCGGCTGAGTCTTGGAGTGATGAAGATATGACTCAGTTTGAAATTAACCTCTGTGATGTGGCTAGGCGGTTTAAGAATTTGGAGGCGTTGCGGGCAGACGTTGATGCCAAAGGTGGGGGTTTTGAGGCACTTAGAATCACCGTAACTCGTCAGGATGGGCAAGAAATTAATCAAATTGTGGGAATTGATCGCGACTTGCAGACCCAAGCAGAGGAACTGGTAGAAAATATGCAGAAAACGCTGCCTAATAATAACACACAACTGCGGCAATTTGCCATTTCCCTACTGGTGCAGAGAGAGTTTGATTTAGCGTCTGAAACATTGCCTCAAATTGGGGAGGGGCGTCAAAATCGAGGGGACGGGCAAAAACAAGATTATGCCTAGGTTGTCGTTTATCATCCGATAATAATTGTCAACATAAGGGAACAGCAGGCAAGGATTAGTGCTATGACTACAGTAACAACTCCAGTAGAAAATTATCCGTTGGTGTTGCATTTACACCCGATAATTAATCTAACCGATGAGCAGTTTTTTGACTTCTGTCAAATTAATCGCGACTTACGAATTGAACGCACGGCGACAGGAGAATTGCTAATTATGCCTCCCACGGGTTCGGAAACAGGTGGACGCAATTTTAGACTGAATGGACAATTGTACAATTGGACGGAACAGAATGGGACTGGTGTTGGCTTTGACTCCAGCACTGGCTTTACGCTTCCCAATAGTGCCAAGGTTTCCCCTGATGCGGCTTGGGTAAAACGAGAACGATGGAACGCTCTAACCCCTGAACAGCAGCAAACCTTTGCTCCCATCTGTCCTGATTTTGTGGTGGAACTGCGATCAGTTTCTGATAATTTGACACCGCTTAAAACTAAGATGCAGGAGTATATTGAAAATGGGGCGCTGTTAGGATGGCTGATTGACTGCAAAAAGCGACAGGTTTATATTTATCGTCCAAGAGTAGCGGTGGAATGTTTGGATAATCCAGCAACAGTAAGTGCTGATCCAGTATTACTCGGATTTGTGCTGGATTTAAGCAAAATCTGGTGAGGGTAGCTAGGGAGAGCGCTGTACTAAGCTGTCATGCATTTAAATTGGGAATGGGTAGCGAGCAAGATGCTCGCACTACAAGGATTTCGCCATTATTGATATTAAGGTTTAAATGCCGAACAGCTTATTTCACAACAGCCGCCAAGGATGTGTGCCATGACAATGACAGAAGCAACGACTCAAGTAGAAAATTCTCCGTTGGTGTTGCATTTACAGCCAATAATTAATCTGACAGATGAGCAATTTTTTGAGTTCTGTCAAATTAATCGCGACTTGCGAATTGAACGCACGGTGACAGGAGAATTGCTGATTATGCCCCCCACCGGATCAGACACGGGAAATCGAAATGCTAAGTTGATTGTGAAGTTGGGAGTTTGGTCAGAGCGTGACGGAACGGGGATTTATTTCGATTCTAGTACAGGCTTCACACTTCCTAATGGTGCAAAGGTTTCCCCTGATGCGGCTTGGGTAAAACTAGAACGATGGAACGCCCTGACTACCGAACAGCAGCAAAAGTTTGCTCCCATCTGTCCTGACTTTGTGGTGGAACTGCGATCGGCTTCTGATAATTTGACCCCGCTTAAAACTAAGATGCAGGAGTACATTGATAATGGGGCGCTGTTAGGTTGGCTGATTGACCGCAAAAAGCGACAGGTTTATATCTATCGTCCAGGAGTCGCGGTGGAATGTCTAGATAATCCAGCTACGATTAGCGGTGATCCGGTATTACCCGGATTTGTTCTGGATTTAAGCAAAATTTGGTGAATTTCCAGGACGCGATCGCGAACAGATTTCTCAAGTTCTCAATTTTAGAACTGACAATCTTTGTTGAAAGATAGTATCGAGTCGGGAAAACGCTGCTTCTGTATATCGATAAGCTTCCTGAATAATGCTTTGCCAAAGGGAGTTAAGAGCTTGCAAGTTTGGGCAAAAGCGTATCAAAGTACGACAAGCAGCAATCCATTGTTCGAGTTGGCGGTAACTAATAAAATAACTACCGAGTCCCTGGATATGTACCCAGAGGACATTGTACCATTTTTCCCAATTCAGGATACGCTCTGGCTTGATTTTCAAGTATTTGGCAATTTGGCGGAGAGTAATGACAAAAGTTTTGGGGTTTATCCGATGACGTAGTGGTTGCATAGTTATTACAGATTTTTCAGGTTTGCTGTGTAAGAATCCTTCGCCAAAATTCCTGGCTTCCCCCCAAAATGGGGGGATTTCAACGAGTTTCTCAGAGATTTAACTCACCTGAGAAAGCCAGAATCACTTTAGACATCAGGCTTGTTAACCAGAATTTTCTCAACCACAGGATCGAAGATTAGCTCGAATACTGCTGCTGGAATGAAACGCCGCAACAGCCTGAGAGAGTCATCCGCGTCTTGACGATTGTAGTAACGGGCGACAACGCAACGCTGACACTTGGGCAAAATCCGAACAACCGCCCAAGGGCAATCCTGTAGATGGCTTGAACGTTCTATCATGGTTGAAGGTCTCCTTTTCAATACGGAATGGAACCCAAAAGGCAGCGACGATCTGTAGGAGGTGAAGCGCTGCCTTTTGTCTTGCAAGCCCTGTATTCAGAGGGATAGAGCTTTATGCCAGGGGCGAAACTCTGAGCAATAAAGTTATCATAAACGCTAACTAATTACCTGTAAAGTGTTATTATTAAAGTTAACGATTCTAGCTTACGCTTTTTTGACGTAATCAAACCTATGGGACAGGCAGGCAAAGCACTTCGACACGTACTAGAAACATACAGCATCAGTCAAAGCAGTCTGGCAAGTGCATTGGGAGTTGACCGCCCTGTGGTATTTCGCTGGTTCCATGAACAAACCGATCCGACGGCTGAAACTGTCGCTAGTATTGTCAGAGTGCTTCGAGAACTCAATCCAACCGCCGCCAAGGACTTTATCCAGTTTTATCTAGTTGACCCAACTCAGGCTGGAGAAATGGATCTGATGGCAACTCCCATCCAGGAATTGCCCAAATCTGACACAGTGGATGTGTCGGCATTCTCTAGGCTATTAAAAAAAACGACAAATTCCTACAAATATCTTTTTTTTATTTCAATTTTGGATATTATACAAAGGCGACAGTTTGATGTTTTATCACCAATTAGTTTTCAAGAAATTATTATTGAAATGCTGGCTAATGCTTGGTATCCGCACACTTATTTCAAGCTGTCCTTTGGTCTACAAGATAAAATAGCTGATAAATTAGACTTTCTTTATATTAATATTTCGGATACAAAAATAATCTTTAATGATACAGGCAAAAAACACTTGCGGAGAATAATTAGTGATCAACCCATAGAAGATATTGTTTCAAGTCTCAAACGATATGTACCATTTCTCTTGATTCGACCGTTTTTTGAACAAGAAGTAAAAGCAAGCAAGGCGGGTAGAAAGAAGCGAACGAATCCGGGTGATGACGAACAAGAAATTGTCAACCTAGCCGCTGCACTCTTTGATAGTAAAAAACCGTTGTACCGCTTTGATGCGAGTCTCTATAAGGATTGCAGTTCGATCACTTTACATCCCGAATGGGTATCATACCTAGAAAATAACTATTCAATTGTTCGTGCTTGGGCATCTTGGGAATGGCTCAAGTATATGCAGCAACGTAATCCTAATGTGCCTGCTATTGCGAACAAGCTATTCCCACCTCAAGAAAGAGGTTCTCTGAATAATCAAAAAGCTTACTGGAAATTGATTTTACAACAAACGAATCTACAGTGCATTTACTCCAAGCGAACTCTGCCTTCTTCCGGTTTTTCCCTGGATCATTATTTGCCTTGGTCATTTGTCGCTCACGATCAGCCTTGGAACTTAATCCCAACGTTTCCAGAGGTGAATTCATCAAAATCCAATTATCTCCCTAATGATGACTATATTGATAACTTTGTGAATCTACAGCACATAGGGCTTTCTATTTCCAAGAAAATCATGGGGAGGAAAAAATGGAGCAATTATATTGAAGCTTATATCAATGACTTAAAAATATATAATGAAAATGATCTTCTTGATTTGCCAATTTTAAAATCTGCTTATGAATCTACTCTCACTCCTTTAATATCTATAGCCGTCAGACAAGGGTTTAGTCAATGGTATTATCGATAGTCACAGATGTAAATTAATAGAATCCAGAAGAATTGGTTGATTTACGATGCTCAAAGCAATGCTGCTGTTGATTATAATCTCTAACTGCCCTTTATGGTAGTCTAGGGGTGATTACTTCCTTGCTCACGCTAAAAGATTGACTCATGCAACTAGAAGACTACTTAGACTTCATTACCCCTGATGATATTCGTATCAAAGGCACACGGATTGGAATTGAAACCATCCTGTACGAATACATCTATCGCCGCCGTACAGCCGAAGAAATAGCCCAAACCTATTCCTCGTTAACTCTAGAGCAAGTTTATGCCACAATTCTTTACTACCTGCATCATAAAGAAACAGTAAGCAACTATATAGGAAACTGGTTAGAGTATTGCCTACAATCCGAACAAGATCAGGAGAAAAATCCTCCCCCTGCTGTCGTCAGACTACTGAAATTAAAAGCCGAGCAAGAACCAGGAAAAGTTGCTCTCAATGCAAATTAAAATTAACTGAACATTTATCCCAAGGTTGTCACATTCCAGGAATCTTTGTACTTCGCCTTAGAGCAGAAATTGGATAAATTATTGATAACTTAATTTTCATTGCCCTAGCAGCAGAATAAAATGAATTTCAAGACCAAATTCTTCACATCCCTTTAAAGTAGGATTAGCATTGTAGGGGCGCACCGACGTGCGCCCGATTTAACCGTAAAATCTATTCCACCATTGTAGCTGTGTTACGCTACCATCGTGCATTAGCACTCTGGGTAACTTACCGAATCAACTGCTTTGCGATCGCCAACCACTCCAGTTTAGTTTTTCCATGACTCATCTAGAGCAAAATTACGAATATTTTTCAGTACAAAAAGCTCATTCGCTTTAACTAAATCCCCCGTACAAACTACTGGTAAACGTTCTTGATAAGCTTTAACAGCGAAGGGATAGTCTGTTGCTGTTAAATCAAACTTAATTTTACGGAACTTCCCGACAGCACACCCCATCAAAATTACACGTTCAGCTTCACCCAACTTGTCCAACTGAGTAATAATTCCCTGAACGTGAATATTCGTAGCTTGAGTGACTAAATCACCTAAGATTTGAAAGTAAGAACGATTTTCCACAAGTTCTAGCGTTTGCACCACCTCATAAAGGCGTAACGCAAAACCAGGAATTTCAGGCTTCAATGGTAAAACTATCTCAAATTCTGGCTCTGAATTAGCTGGTAATGTCCAAATCGAAGCTTTCTCTTCCATCCGATTTTGTTCATGCCAACCATGAGATTGTAGATACTTAGCAACTTCTGTCGGTTGTATACCCAGTAGTAAATCCGCATTTTGAATCGTTGGTTTCATAATGTTTCTCCTTTTTCCAGACTGTCCATAATCCTCTTCAAGGCATCAGCCGTAAAAACATTTTGGCGCGGAATTGAGACAGTGACAGACGTTTGATTAGAGATAGCAGGTTGACCTTGCAATGACACCTCCTGATTGATATAACCAGTCATTAATGTTATCAGGTACTACAACAACCACGAGGATTAGAGGTGGATATTGCTGGGGAACTCTCAGTTCTTTGTAATTCTTAACTTTGAGTGGATACTTCAGATAATTCTCATCTAGAATTGCTCTTGAAGTACATTTGAGTTGAACGTAAAGCTGAGGATTCCCCATTATGCCCTGCACACCAATCCCTGTAAAGATTAAGTCAATTCCCAGTTGATCTAAGGGCGTAGTTGTTCTCTGGAACGAGTAACCTGCGGCTGAGGCGATCGCATAAACATAAGCATAGCTGAATTCTTCTTTTTGGATGTTAATATTCACCCTGATTAAAGCTTCTACCCAGTTATCGCAAATTAAATTATGTCCCTATCCCAGCAGTCCAGCCAATCCCGCCCCATATACCTCGACTACCACTCTACCACCCCCACTGACCCCAGAGTGGCAACCCAAATGCTACACTACATGACTACCGCCTTTGGTAACGCTAGCAGCATTGACCATACTTATGGAGATGAAGCCGAACAAGCTGTCTCCCAAGCCGCAACTCATATCGCTCACTTAATCAGTTCATCCACCAAGGAAATTATCTTCACCTCTGGCGCAACTGAAAGCATTAACCTCGCCCTGCAAGGATTCGTTAGATTACACCATAGCTGTGTGTTATGGCAGCCAATAACGAAATTGGCACGATTTATCCCATCCAAAATATCGGACAAATTGCCCAAACCTACAGAATTCCCTTCCTCTGTGATGCATCCCAAGCCGTCGGAAAAATTCCCATCAATTTTCACGACTGGGGGATCACCTACCTCGCCATCTCCGCCCATAAACTCTATGGACCCAAGGGTTCAGGCGCATTAGTGGTGCGAAAAAAATATCCCCTAGAACCGATTCTCTGGGGTGGAGGTCATCAGAACGGTATGCGATCGGGTACACTTAATGTTCCCGGTATTGTCGGTTTAGGTGAAGCCTGTCGCCTGCGTCAGTTAGAAATGACCGAAGATGAAACCGCGATCGCATTCTCTAGAGATAAACTGCAAACCCTATTGCAAGACAGCATTCCCGGCGTTGTCATTAATGGCGATACCACGAACCGCCTTGCTGAGAATCTCCATATTTCTATTCCCGATATTCCCAATAGTGCAGTGATTGCCAGAATCCGTTCCCAACTCGCCATCTCCACTGGTTCCGCCTGTACGTCGGGGGTAGAAACACCGTCTCATGTACTGCGAGCGATCAAGTTATCGGATAATTTAATAGAGGGGGCATTACGTATCGGTTTAGGCAAATTCACAACCGATACAGAAATTAGTCAAGCCGCTGAAATTTTGTCAACAGCCGTTAGCAAAATTCGTCAAGCTATTGATGGAAATTAGACAAAAACCAAGCACCATTGTAGAGACGTTGCATGCAACGTCTCTACAAACTTGGTAATGCGATCGCGAATTCCGTTCCTTGACCGGGAATCGACTCACAGCGCAACTCACCCCCATGGCGTTCCACGACAATCTGATAACTGATGGATAATCCTAAACCTGTTCCCTTACCCACAGGTTTTGTGGTAAAAAATGGATCAAATATACGCTGATAAACCTCGGTCGGTATTTCTGCCCCATTGTTTCCCATATATATTACCACCTTTGAACTCCCCTGATTCTCGCTATCTTTCGACTCTTCCTTACCAGGAATGACAGCCGTGCGAACCCAAAGTTTGGGTTCAAAGTCCAGGTCAGTTTCCAGTTTCTCCTCTAGCGCATCAATGGCATTACTGAGGATATTCATAAACACCTGATTTAGCTGACCCGGATAACATTTAAGCTTTGGTAATTGACAATACTCTTTAATCACCTGAATTTGAGGACGATGGGATTGTTCTTTAAGTCGGTGCTGTAAGAGTAACAGCGTATTATCAATCCCGTCCTGAATATTGACCTGCTTGCACTCCGCTTCATCCAAACGAGAAAAATTGCGTAAGGATTGGACAATCTTAATGATTCGATTCGCCCCCTCTTCCATAGAGGCTAGTAGTTTGGGGAAATCGTAGGCAATAAAATCAACATCGATACTATCCAGTTCTTCCGCGATCGCGCTGACAGGTTCTGGGTAATGCTGTCGATAAAGCTGGACTAAGTGGAGCAGAGTTTGAGCATACTCCGTTGCTGGCTCGATATTCCCATAGATAAAACTGGTGGGATTATTAATTTCGTGGGCAATTCCCGCCACCATTTGTCCCAACGAAGACATTTTTTCGGCTTGAATCAGTTGGGTTTGAGTGCGTTTTAATTGATTGAGAGTGAATTCTAACTCCCGTGTTTTTTGCCGCTCTCGTTCCTCCGCCTGCTTGCGATCGGTGATATCAGTAATTGAACCAACAGCACGGATAGGATTGCCTATCTCATCCCAATGTGCCTGTCCCCGCACCAACACCCATTTATAACTTCCATCTTGACAGCGCATCTGATACTCTAGGGAATAATCAGGTGTTTCGCGGTTTAGATGCCGTTGAAAGGTGTCCTGAACTAAAGGAACATGATCAGGATGAATGTAACTCATCCATTTGTCAAACGTATTGATATCCTCATAGTCATATCCGAGTATTTCTAGACAACGGGGCGATAAGAAATGCTCATTGGTAATCAGATTATGATCCCAAATCCCATCATTATTGCCTGAGAGCGCTAATTGCCAGCGTTCCTCACTCTTTCTCAGTTTGATTTCTGCCCGTTTGCGCTCGGTAATATCTTGCCCAATGCCAATACTGGTACCATCACTGAGGCGAATATTTGCCCAAGAGGTTTCCAGAATTTGACCGTTTTTAGTCCGCAGGCTGAAATCTTGCCATTTCCCGGACGCATTGAACATAAAGTTCAAAACCTGCTGACGATCTTTGGGATTGGGATAACATTCGGTTAACAAATCAATCGTATCCAATTCAGCTTTAGACCACCCTAAAACCCGTTCCACTTCTCGGTTCACTAATCGAATATAACCCGTGGCATCATAAAAACAAATCATCACCGGAATATGGTCAAAAATCTTTTGTAACAGTTCTTTCTGATAGCGAAGTTGTTCTTCAGCTTGTTTGCGTTCGGTGATATCGCGGGTAGAACCCACCATTCGCACCGGATATCCAGCCTCATCCCAGAGGGCTTGGGCGCGAGAGTGTAGCCACTTGTAGGTTCCATCCTGACAGCGTAGACGATACTCGATCGCGTAATGGGGTATTTTTTGCGCTAGGTAATCTTGTAGACTCTGATTCACCAAGGGAATATCATCCGGATGCAGATGGTTTTGCCATCCCTGAAAATCAAGTTTAAATTGAGCGGTATCGTATTCCAGGATTTCGCGGTAGCGATCAGAAATTAAGGCTTCCCCCGTGGTGATATTCCAATCCCAAATCCCATCCTGATTCCCCTGAAGCGCTAATTGCCAACGTTCTTCACTTTCCCGCAGGGCGGCTTCAGCTTGTTTGTGTGCGCTAATATCGGTGGCTGTGCCTAAAATTTGCTCCGGTTTCCCCTCTTGGTTCCAGGTAAAGACAGTCTCTCGACTAGACAGCCAGCGCCATTCCCCATTTTTGTGCTTAATTCGATATTCTAAATCAAAAACTTGGTCGGGTTTAGCCGTTTCTAGGTGCTGCAAATGGTGGAGAATTCCCGGTAAATCATCGGGGTGCATTAGTGTGACTAGAACATCTTCCTCCATTTGGATCACGTCTTCCGGTGTATAGCCAAGTAGGTTCTGGATTTTGCGATTAAAGTAAAGAATTTGCTTATTGATGCGGTCATAAATATACAAGATACTGGGATTTGCCTGAGTAATCGCCCGCAGCAACCGTTGATTTCCTTGCAGGGCTTCTTCAATCCGTTTTCGCTTGGTAATATCTTGCATTTGGGCAAGACGATACAACGGGTTACCCCGACTATCTCGCACCAGGGAAACGCTCAAGAGAATCCAGATACTATGTCCCTGTTTATGAATATATCGCTTTTCTAAATGGTAGTAACGAATTTCACCGTTGAGGAGTTGACGAGTATACTCACGTTCCGCCTCTAAGTCACTGGGATGGGTAATTTCTGGGCAAGTCTTGGCTAATAATTCGGCTTCGGAATAGCCAAGAATTTCACACAAGTAACGATTCACTTTCAGGAAATAACCATCGAGGGCGACTAACGCCATCCCACTAGCCGCGTAGTTAAACGCCTTACGGAAACAGTCTTCACTCTCTCGCAGTTCAGCTTCCATCCGTTTGCGATCGCTAATATCCCGCGCCACCCAGACAACCGAGTGTTCTGCGATCGGGGAAATACTGGCACTAAACCAAACCTCTTGCCCCTGTAGCCAAAGACAGTAATCTAGAGTCAGTGTTTGTTGAGTTGCGATCGCCTGTTGAATCGTTTCCACCCATACTGAATCCGTTTCTGTGGGATCTCCTAACAATCGCTGGATTATCTGATCTATAAATGTTCCATCCTCATACAGACAACTTGAAGACGTGGGAATAACTTCAATCTCTTGAATCTGGTGATCATGAGTATTAATAACCAGGACGATATCCGTCATTGCCTCAAATACAGCCCGGATCTTGGCTTCAGAGGATTGAAATTTCGCTTGCAGTAATTCACGCTTACTAATTTCCTGTCGCAGTTGCTGATTTAACTGGCGTAATTGATAGGTTTGCTGATCTAACAAATGTTCTAAGGTATCCACGGTTTGATAAATATCAATGGGATTAATCGTGTTCAGGATCTGCGTCTGAGTAATTAAACCCGCCAATTCTCCGGTTTCATCTGATACAACTAACCGTCGCACGCGATGCTGCTGCATGAGTTGATGGGCACTCCAAATCGAGTCAGTAGGTTGAATGAGTAATAAAGGCGTACTCATTACGGTGGTAACGGGGGTGTTCGCCAGATCCAATCCCAAGTTGCCAAACTGGACAATATCTCGTTCGGTGACAATACCCACTGGGCGAAGCAAGTTTTGATTGTGTAGGGGCGGGTTTAGGGAATTTGGTTGCCCTATTGATGGTAACGTTTCAACACCCGCCCTGACTAAATTTTGCGTTGAAACAGGAAACTCAGCCTCCTCAACAATCACCACACAACTGACTCGCTGTGCATTCATCACTTGTGCCAATTCCAGAATAGAAATGTCCATGGCGTGAATCACACGGGTAGCCATCACCTCAGAGACTTTTTTGTGGTTAAGTAAATCAACGGGTTGGAGAACATGGCGAATCGTTTGCGGGGTGATTACACCGATTAAGTTTCCCATCTCTCCCACCACCGGAAGATGACGAATTTTATATTGACGCAGCCGATTAATCACGGTAACAATATCTTGAGCTTCAGTTTCTGTGATCGTCATCACTGAAGTCGTCATCACAGACGCCAGAGATAAGGTTCGCCAGTCAACACCGGAAGCAATGAGTTGCACGGTATCTCGTTCAGTAAAAATACCTACAACCGGACTATTCGGCTGATGATTTGCTAGTACAAGTAGACAACTGCTGTGAGTCTGAGTCATCCGCGCTAAAGCCTCATCCACCGAGATATCGGGTGTCACGGTGGGAGGATAGCGATTGATCGCTAAACCATTGTTATGATTCAGTTTAAAAGCAGTAGCAATGCTCATGGAGAAGCGCTCCTGAAGCCAACGGTTTTTCTGTCTTCCTATTTAATTCAAGATTTCTAGACTTGTTTCAGGGTTTTATCTAATTTTTTCTCTCGATACTTCATACTGGCTGGCTGGGGCGATGATTTTTTTTCTGCGATCGCCACGAAATGACTTAGGATTAAACCTGTCAAATCCAATGAGTAAACCTTAAGTATAGACGACTTTTGGGGATATCTGTATTTTGTAGTCAGAGAAATACTATGGAACGCTTAATTTCTGCCTTGGGGCTGCTGGTATTCATCGGCTTAGGCTACGTTTTATCAGTCAATCGGCGGGCGATTCGCTGGCAACCTGTATTATGGGGAATTGCCTTGCAGTTAATTCTGGCGGTGTTAATTCTCAGGACAGCACCAGGGTTGGTTGTCTTTGAGTTTTTAGGGCAGTTAGTGACTCAGTTTCTGGATTTCTCTGATGCTGGGGCAAAGTTTGTCTTGGGTGAAAATTTAGAGGAGCGCTTTATTGCCTTCAAAGTTTTACCTACGATTATCTTTTTCTCGTCTTTCATCACGATTCTTTATCACTATAAAATTCTGCCCCAGGTGGTTAAGGCGGTAGCTTGGGTAATGTTCAAAACCTTGAAAACATCGGGCGCAGAAACCCTGAGTGCAGCAGCGAATATCTTTGTCGGTTCAACGGAAGCCCCGCTATTAATCAAACCTTACGTATCAACAATGACGCTTTCGGAGTTACACGCCGTCATGACAGGAGGATTTGCCACTGTAGCTGGGGGTGTCTTGGCTGCTTATATTTCCTTTGGAATTCCTCCCGAACATCTCATCGCTGCTTCGGTGATGTCCGCACCAGCCGCTTTAGCCATTTCTAAACTCTTGTATCCGGAAACAGAATCCTCGAAAACCGCTGGGAAAATTACCCTGGAGGTAAAGCCGACAACAGTGAATGGGATTGATGCGGCGGCGACGGGGGCGCTGGATGGGTTAAAATTAGCCGCCAATGTAGCGGCGATGTTGATTGCATTCTTGGGATTGTTAGCCATGGTGAACGGCATTTTGGGGTGGTTGGGTGGATTAGTAGGACTACCCCAGCTCACGCTAGAATCAATTTTAGCGATTATTTTGGCTCCCGTGGCATGGTTGATGGGCGTTCCTTGGTCAGATTGTGGTCAGGTGGCAATTTTGTTAGGAAAAAAGACGATTTTGAATGAATTTATTGCTTATCTGGATCTCAAAGCCTTGATTGAGCAATCTCAGCTATCGGAACGGTCAATTATTATTGCTACTTACGCCTTGTGTGGCTTTTCCAATATTGGTTCAATTGGGATTCAACTGGGTGGAATTGGCGGAATCGCACCGAATCGGCAACCTGATTTAGCACGATTAGGGGTGAGAGCTTTAATTGGCGGAACACTCGCTTGTTTTATGACGGCTTGTATTGCTGGAATGTTATTGTAGAAACTATAAACTAACATGGCACGTATTTCATTAAAACTCGTTCTTTCTTCTACAGTAGGGGCAAGTTTAGCCACAATTGTAGAGGCGGGTTTAGCCACAAACGTAGGGGCGGGTTTAGGGACAAACGTAGGGGCGGGTTTAGGGACAAACGTAGGGGCGGGTTTAGGGACAAACGTAGGGGCGGGTTTAGGGACAAACGTAGGGGCGGGTTTAGGGACAAACGTAGGGGCGG
>NZ_JAVJQP010000004.1:0-20859 GCF_040218875.1 Coleofasciculus sp. D1-CHI-01 | reverse complement strand
TTTTTTTTGAGTTTTCTTTTTTATTGAAATTAGTTGCCTTGAATCTATCAATCGTTAAATTAGCAACATTTTTTGCCAATGTTTTCCTAACCACGCCTGCCCTTGACTAATTGACAAAAAACCACAAGTTCGATAAAGATTCATAATTAAAGTTGTCAATAAATAAATTTTTTCGGCTACCGCACAATCTTTGATTCTTGAATTATCTTCTTGGAAAACTACATCTTTTACCCAATGTACTTGATTTTCAATTCCCCAATACTGTTGGATTTTTTCGGCGAATAGTTGAGCGGGTATTTTTTTGCTGCTTATATAATATAAGGTCTCATTCCATTCTTTTTTGTCCCGCCATCCTTTTCTTTTTACACGAATTACACTGTGAAGATTGGGATGCTTTTGATTCCTAAAATTTTCTGGATTAAATACAGATACTGTTCGAGTTACTTGGCGGCTACCCTCAACGCGCCCAGAAAATTGAACCCATTTTAACTGGTTTTAGCTTTTAGCCCTTAGACGCGGAGCGGCTTCTCTTTGAGTACTTTAGTTAAGGGCTTAAGTTAAGGCTTAAGTTAACTACTCTAGCGATACGATTATGGCGCTAAAGCGCTACAAACGTTAAATTCCATGGCTTTTGCCAATCACCCAATGACGACGAAAGAAACGAGCCAGCGCTGATTCTTCTAAGGGTAAGTAAATCGGACGCCCATGGGGACAGGTGCGGGGGTGGCGAGTCATTTTCCATTGATTTAATAATGTCTGCATCTGCTCTAAATTTAAGGGTGTGCCATTGCGAATTGCACTGCGACAAGCTGTGGCAACTTGTGCGTTTTGTAAGTCTCCACCTAAACTGAGTTCTAATAGGGCATCCGCACAGTCGTCTCGCTGATGTAGTAGGGCGGGTGCGTTGCGAACAGCCCACAGTTGATCGCCAAAGGATTCTATTTCTAACCCAATCCGTTGCAGTTGTTCGAGTTGAACTGGAGTTAAATGATTGAGTATCACGGGCGGTTCTAGGGGAACAAGTTGCCAGCGATCGCGCAGTTGTTCGTACAAGACTCGTTCATGGGCAATGTGTTGCTCAATTAACCACATTCCTGTATCATATTCTGCCAGAATATACATGTTACGTACTTGGGCAACGGCTTTTAATTCCACTAAGCCAATATCGGAAGGATTACGCTCCGGTTTTGGTGACTCATCCAGGTGATAAACTCCCTTTTTTGCCGAGGCTGTCAGTAATTTGCCGACGCGATGGGATTGAGAGGCGGTGTCGAAATTTTCCGCCCCAATCCGCAGGGCTTGTTCAATGGCTTGGCTAATCTGTTCTTGCCAATAGGAAAGGGAATGCAGATAAATTTCGGCTTTGGCGGGATGACGATTCCAATCAATTTGACTGGGACAAATTTGTAGGTGAATAAAACAAATTGGATAGCGATCGCGCGGTAAGGTTTTCGCCATGGCGGTGAGAATCGTTTGTTCCAATTCTGGCGATCGCACTAACCGCCCATTCGTCGCCACTTTAACCCAATCCGGGCGGCGACGGTGACAGCGGTCAGGCAATCCTAACACTAAATGTAGAGACGCGCCATGGCGCGTATTTGGGGTTGAGTTGTAAGTAAATATCTCCCCTGCACTCCCCTCCTCTGGTGTGGGAACATCTACAGTTAATTGCTGCAAATCATGCACGCGCACTTGTTTGAGGAGTTGCGGAATGATCTGTTGAGCCGTTTTACCCGGACTGATTGTAAACCAGGAGCGATCGTTTTGCTGAACTTGCCAGGTCACCGATGGATGGCAAAGGGCTATATTCTGTATCGTGGCTTGGATTATTCGTTGTTGTTGGCTCCTCGACGGTAATCCCTGACGACGTAGACGCCACTTGCCAAATAGATTCGAGACACTCACCACGGTACCCGGCGCGATCGCAACGGCTTCTGTGTCTTCTGCTTCTCCCTGGGTATTATACGTACAGCGCCATCCCTCAAAACCTGTCAGTCGGCTGCATATTTCTAATTCGGCTAACGTTGCAATACTATGCAAGGCTTCACCGCGAAATCCCAAACTGGTAATCTTGTATAAATCATCGCGACTTTGAATTTTGCTGGTACTGTGTGCCGATGCAGCTTTTTGTAAATCTGTCAAGTCCATGCCCGTGCCATTATCTGCCACGCGCACGCGCCACAAATCAAACCATACAGCCACAGCGATGCGCGTCGCCCCCGCATCCAAAGCATTTTCCACCAATTCTCGTACTACAGCGGCTAAGGAATCAATCACCTCGCCAGCCGCAATTAAGTTAACAACCTCCGTCGGTAGGGTTTGAATCGAACCAGTCATAGTTTTGAAGTAGGGGCGGGTTTAGACGCTTGCGTTTCGCTGTTGATGATAACGTTTTCTCAAAACCAGCCCTGTAAACACTGATTTCACGGATTTATTGAAACGGTAGTGGTGGGGTATCACAGGTTAGTTACACTGATTTCACGGATTTATTGAAACGGTGGCGGTGGGCTGTCACAGGTTAGTTACACTGATTTGACGGATTTACGATAGTGGTGGGGTGTCAGAGGTTAGTCGCACTGATTTCACAGATGCGTTGTCAATGGACAAAAGATGATTAGATTGTCGGGGAAATTATTAACTTGTCTGTGTTAATCTGTGTCATTTAATAGTGAGACTTCTAGAGAGTGTCATTCAATCTGTGTAATCTGTGTTTCGGAGAAGCTCTAATTTAAATTTTTCTCCCCCAGCTTCCCCAGCTTCCCCAGCTTCCCCAGCTCCCCCAGCTCCCTCTGCTCCCCCATAATTTTTAGAATGAGTTAGCGCACTTAATAACAGATTAGTTTCATTTGATTTTTGAATTAATTTTTGCTGTAACTTCATCCGTTCGGTGACGTCCTTAAATAAAAGAATTAAATAATTTTCATTCTCATCTTGATGGTGACAAATATGTAAATCAAAATAAAAAGAATGATCAGGCGCTTGAGCTGTGTGATGCTGATCAGCTCGAACAATTCCTGCTAACTGAAAACTTATCTGCCGTCCTGCTAAAATGTCCATCATTATCCCTTCCATACCGACTAATTCCGGAAAGGCTAAGCGGACATCTCCGCCTAATTTTAAATTTTGAGGAGATTCCGCAAAATTAGGAACACCGTCAGAAAATTCTTGAACCAGTAACTCACGATTAAGGGCTAGATAATCGTAGTCGGGTGCTAATATTTTTAAGCGGGACGGCATACAAACTCTAAGCCTTTATTAATATATTATCGGCAATTTGTTCAAAAAGTTCATCGACATAAGCACCTGTTTTCGCTGAGGTTTGATAAAGTCCGGCTTCGGGATTTAAGTCTTTATCCTGAACGATTTGAACCAGTTGGTTCAGTTTTTCCGGTTCGACTAAATCCGATTTATTTAAGGCAATGGCAATTTTGCCTTTCGGATTAACCGATAGAAACAGGTTAACGTGTTCATCTAATCGCTCAACGGTTTCCAGGCGGCTGACATCAGCAACGACGATGACACCACTCGCCCCCTGTAAGTAACTGGGAGCAATGGATTTAAATTTAGTATGTCCTTCCAAGTCCCAGATGAGCAACTGTAAATTTACGGATTCTAGGGTTTTTCGAGAAATCTTCACACCGACGGTGGACAGATACTGATCGCTAAACTGGCGTTCGACAAAACGGCGAATCAAGCTGGTTTTGCCCACGCCAAAGTCACCGACGAGACAAATTTTCTTGGATATTTTAGTCATTGGTCATTGGTCATTGGTCATTGGTCATTGGTCATTGGTCATTGGTCATTGCTTCAGGGTAATCATTCTTACTGTTCCCCGTTTCCTTGTCCTCATGTTTAACTTTAATTATGTCCGACTACTTATGCTTTTAACGTGCGATCGCCTCAAATTCGACAAATCGGCTGTATTGATGGGGTTCATCCGCATACACGCCTGTGGGGGGTTTGGTGGTTCCGGATATTTCTAAGCGTCTCGCATCAATCCCTTGACGCACCAGTACCTCAGCCACGGCTTTTGCCCGTTCTAGGGCTAATCCCTGATTTTCTAAGGGTGTACCACTAGGATCACTATGACCAATGACTCGCAGGGATTGGTTGGGGTAATCTTTGAGGAATGCGGTCAAGGCGTCCATTTTGGCTTGTTCTGAGGCTTTTAAGTCGGCGGAATTGAGATCGAAGTAGATGCGAGAGGCTAAGGCTAGAGGTTGTAGTTGCACGGTGTTGGTTACAGAGTCTACTCCCGGAATTTCCTCCAACGCCTCGGTGATTTTCTGGGCATCTTTGACCTGAATTACACTCCCTTCTACGGTAACTTGACCGTCCTGAAAATTCGTCCAAATTGCCAAACGTTCGGTTTGATTGAGAATAGCAGTGACACGCTCAACCTCGGCGGCGACTTGGACGGGATCGGGTGGAACCTTGATGGCAATGATATCATTATCTATCTCACCATTGGGTATAGTTGTTTGGGCGATTTGTCCCGCTTTTTCGACGAGATATTGATTCGGTAATTTGCCGGATAGGGTAATCGTATCGCCTTGTGCCTCGACATTTAACCGATAGACCGCAAGTTCGGGATCAGATGCCAAAGCAACAGCAGTTTTTTCCTCAAATTGATGATTGACACCACTGCGATGTAGATGAATACCCCAAGGAATAAAAATCAGACCCAATACGGCGGCACAAAGGCTTAACAAGGCGACAGGAACTTTACGCGGTGACTGTTCTGATTTGGGATTAACCAGAGTTAATGATTCCAGAAGGGAGGGGATTTGTTCTGGTACATTATCTGGATCACCATCAAAGGATTCCATCGCCTTCCCATGGCGCAGAACAATAGTACCCAACGCATCGCGCATTTTGTCGATAAATGACTTCGGCGGATCGCCTTGGGTTACTACGGCGAGATAACAGTATCCAGCGACTTCTAAAAGAATATCACAATGTCCGTATTCGATGCGATCCAGTTCTGATATTTCACCGGATTGCATAATACAATCATTGACAAAACTGCGAATGGCGGTCAGCATCCCCGCCACCATATCTGACTCTAATTGTTGTTTGCCAAAGGGTTGGACTTCCGCAATCACTAATCCTGATGCTTTGTGAATCAGAAATATCGCTTGGATGGTAAACGGCATCGACTCTTTAAAAATGAGTTCCGCCTCAGATATTCCTTGACTTTTCGCCCGAATTTTGCGAGCAATTCCCTCCGGACTTAGGGAGTTTTCTACTTTCTGATCAATCGTCCGCATTGCTTCAGACAAATATTTATAGAATGTCCCGCCCATGACTGGATAAAGGGCGTCTACCATTGTATCCCGCTCAATCTCTATTTGTTCTTTAATCGCGGCGCTCATTTCTGGGGCAATTGCTCGGGCAAATTCACCGGGGTTGCTGAGAATTTGATAGTTAACGGCAGAGGGGATAATCGGTGCTAAGGCGGAACAGATGCCCTCTTTATCCTCTTTTGTTTTCGCCTCGATCATCTGATCGACAATGGGCGCGATCGCACTTGCCATTTCTTCTCTAGCTTCAGCAATTTTTATGCTTAAAATTTGAGTAATCAATGGCAGCATTAATTTAATTAAATTACTCGGATCATAAATCTGATTTTCTAAACAAGAAAACTTTTCTTTTAGCAGTTCAATCCCTTCTTGCGAATCGAGAAGATCGGGTGTTAATAGTAATTTTTGCAACCGTTCAAATTCATCCTCGATATTTGCATCATAAGCGACGAGGGATTCCTGGCTCTGGTTTTCAGGTATATATTGAAGCTGAGATGAGGATTCGGCTGACTGTTCAAATTCCTCAGATTTTGGCTGATCAGATTCGCTTAACTGGGATGATGATAGTCCATTTTTTGCTGACTCTAATGGTGATTGATTCAACTCTCCTAGTACTGTTAAAAGTTGATCACAAATTAAATTATCGCTGGATTCGGTAGATTCTTCAGATACGTTTTCAGATGAGGTTTGGTTGATCTGAGATTGATTCAATGAGTTCAACTTTTCAGAGGAGTAAAGCTCAGGATTTGAATGGTAAAATGATGATTGACTTTCACCATTTGATAAACCCTCTAATGCTGTTTCAGTCTCCTCTGAACCGAAATGATCTGTGGAGTTTGGCTGTGATTCCTCTAGATCAGTTTTGCTTTTCACAGGCTCTGGAACATCTCTCTCCCAACCTTGCTCCTGCTCTTGAGAAGGTGTTGAATTCTGAGGAGTTAAGTCTGGCGTTAATTTTTCCAGATGGCGTGAGGAGTCAGCTAGATTAGTAGAGTCTGACTTATCGTTGGATTCTGGCGATTGAGGTAAGGGTTCTGACAACGACAGCGATTCATCTGAGGCTATTGGCTGAACCGACTGGGATTCCTCTGTCACAATTGTTTTGGTCGATTCTTTCTGTAAGGAAGGCTCAAACGACTGCTCTGATTGTGACCTTGGGATAGAGGATGAAGATGGGGAATGAGAAATCTGCTCCGTTTCTTGGGAGTGAGGATTGATCGATTCATCCTCCAGACTACTCGAATCGGCAATAATTGTATCTTCCCCTACTTCCAGACGTTCCACCGGAACGTCTCTACCAGCTTCTCCTACTCCCTGCTGTTTTAACGGATCAGTATCGGGTTCACCCTGAGTTTCCCCGTTCTCCTGGGCGGAAGACATTCCTGTTGTGGTGGCTTCAGTCGAGTTAGTATTCTGTAAATCCATTAATAAATCCAGCAAGTCCTCTAGCTGGGATATGGCAGATCCCTTTTTTCCTGGTAAAGCCATAATTAATTTGATCCTGTCTTGTTCTATAGTGGCACCGAGTTTTGTAAATGCCAAATTGAGTCAAAGTTGGCATTTGACCCAATTCTAATCCTTTCATCCAGGACATCCACTACATTGCTAGTTTTGAGCCAACATTTTGCTGAACGTTAGGACTAATAACCAGCCACTTGAGTGAATGACAACAATTTATTTATCATCCCTTATCTTACTGCGAAAGGGGACCTGCTTCTAAAAGCCGAACATCAACATCCACATCATTACCCGCTGCTTCTTTCAGCTCAGGAGCAAACTCCGTTCCTTTAATTCTTAATCCCAATTCAAACAAAATATCTGCCATGTCATCTTTAGCCACTTTGCCATCATTAATCAGGGAAAAGCGCCGTTCGAGTTCTTCAAAAACATACGATCTCAGGCTTCTAATGTCCTCTTGGAGTTTTTCACGAGTTTCTGAGAGTTCGTTATGCAAATTATTGGCTTGTTTTTCTAAACTATTATCCAGGGATTCCATATTTCCGGAAAACTTTTTGTTAACCATATCGATGGTTTGCCGAATCTCTGAATTATCGTTTTGAACTGTCAGATTCAGCGACTTCAGTTTTTTCTCCAGGGAATCTACAGCGGCTCGTAGCTCCGTCGCATAGACAGTCTTGGTTTGCTCGATGCGATCGCGCATTTCCTGCTGGATCAATGCCAGATTCGATTCAATTTTGTCAATTCGGCTATCGTACTCTCGTAATTGAGCGCCGAAGATGATATCTCGGATCTGGTCAATATTGCCTAGGCGCTCGCGCATTTGTTCTTTACTGATTTCTGCCATACTCTTCTTTCTCACTTGGTTAAAGTCTGGTTGGCTCAATTTCAGGGGTTGGCGGTCAATATCCCCCGATCGGGGGGTTACACTACTATAACACTGCTGCTATCTCTAAAAGATAAGTCAGAATCCTTCAAGGTAGAGTCTTTCCTACTAAGTCAGTTTTTGGATTGATGGGCTGTCTCATCTATTTTTTTACCCTAGTTTTCTGAGATTACCAAGTTCGCTAGAAAAAGTTGACAAATTAGGCTTTATATGAATTGTAGGGACACGATATGTCGTGTCCCTACAGGTAACGGATACAATAGATTAGGCTATTGTATTAACCGATTCGGGGAATTCCCCCCTCTCTTACAGGTTGGAGTGCTTCACAGGATTATGGTTGTGCCGAAGAGAAGGGTACATCAACAGGCGTATTCTGAGATGCGAGTGACTCACCCACCAGATTGCTAAGTCCCGCCGCGTTCAAAAGGTTGACCCACTGATTTGCCACCTCCGAATCACTCGGATAATTGCGGCGCAGTTCAACCAGCTGTGCTAGGGTATCTTGCCAAAGTTCTGCCTCAGCATAGAGTTCCACTTTTTTTGTCGGTGATGCCTGCGCTAACTGAGTTTCTAGGGTAGGATTGAGCGTTACCCGTCTCACCCATCCTTCAACCACCAGATCATTAGAGCGTTCGTCCTCGGGCGGACAGAGAATCGAGAACATCCAACGATAATCCTCACCCACCGCCAAGGGTGACAAGCTAACATCCTGGGGTAGATTTAATGTGATGATTCCTGACTTGCCATTGGTCCGGAATTTGGTTTGATAAACGAGATTTCCCTGGCTATCCTCCAGAACAAACTCCACAGGTAAGGGCGTGCTGGGATCGGGTGAAGCTGGGAGGTAGACAAAAAAGCTGGGATAAGCCGCAACCGTTGTACCAAAGCGATCGCTCGGCATTAAAGCCGTTAACGGTTTACCAGCAACGGGGCAATTTTCTCCAGAACTTCGGGTTGCTCCTCCTTCGACACGATTCGCCGAGCCAATTCCCCTTGGCGGTTCATATTTGTTAGTTGTCCAGGTTTGGGGGATTCCCTGAGCCTGGAGAATTTGGGGGCTGTGGATCAGGGCAAAGCCTGCGGCAAATAGCGCCAGCTTTACCCCCACAGCGAGAGAAAATCGATAAAAAGGACGTCGCTTATGTACCATGACAGTGACTCAGTGATTAATTCGGATTGGTTCTGACACCCTGAGCTACTGGTTCTTCGACAATTTGCTCGAGTTCGACTGAACGGAGCAATTGGCTCCACGCCGCCTTCAAACCCTGATCATTGGGGCGATCGCGACGTAGTTCCACTAAGGTATTCAACGTTTCATACCAAAGTCGCTCACTGGCGTAAATAGCCACTCGCTGTTCCGGCGTTGCTTGTTGGATGCGGCGTACCAGATTGGCATCAGGTTCCACGCGCTCGAACGCACCATCGACATATACATCACCGGATGGTTCTTGAGTATCACAAATCAGTTTTAACGTCCACTTATATGTCTGACCCGTCTCTGGGGGAAGGACACTACTTTCTAAGTTAGGCAGCGTTAAGCTCATGATACCGGGAGCGCCAACAACGTATTGTTTTTCATCTCCCTGAGAATCTTGTCCGGTGTAATGGGCGAAAGCATACTTCGTCGAATAAATTTCCTCACCCTTGGCATTACGCACCATTAACTCTACTCCCCAAGCGGTGTTTTTCGGTAGATACCAGGAGAGAGTAGGATACTCGGCTATGGTTTTGCCGACACCAGACTCAGGCACCAATGCGATCGGAACTTGACCGGGTTTAGGGTTTGCAATACAAGGTCCTCTTGTACCACCACCTTCTCTATTGCCTGGAATCGATGGACCTTGACTGTCTGGCGGCGTGAATTCCCATTCGGTTGGGATATCACGGCTGAGGGGTGAACCCCCTAACTGGGCTTGTACCCCAGCGGGAACATTAGCCACAAGTCCTAGGGTTAGCGCTAAAGCGACTGTAAAACGGGATGAATGGGTAAACCAAGCCATAATAATTTAGAACTCCTTCTTAATCAGAGTCTTTCAAAGTTTTTGGAAAAATCTGTCTGAGCAGATACTTAACCTTCCTACAAGAGGGATGATAATTGCAGAATTTTCAGGGTTCTCGCCGAATAATTTGCCTGAATAGTTCTATTCTAGCTTGAGATAGGGAGTGAATTGAAACCTGGGATTGGACTCTTATCTGAATCTTTATGTTAGTTTTTCCCTATCTTTGTATTGGTTGTTTTATTCAACAGAACTAGCTCCTGAGTTAGACAACGATTCAGTTAAAGCAGCACTCCTGTCTGGATTTAATTGCTCAGAAAGACTTTGTAAGCCAACTGATTGCAATAACTTGTTCCACGCGGTTTGCACGTTGCGATCATTGGGAAAATCCTGATGGAGTTCTACCAAGGTGTCTAACGTGTCATACCAGAGCAATTCCTGGGCATAGAGTGCCACTCGTTCTTGAGGAGTTGCCTGTTGAGTCCGCATTTTTAGCGTTAGACTCGGTTCCACTCGCTTAATCCCACCACCCACAACCATATCTGCTGAACGATCCAGGGGATCGCAAACCAATGCTAATTGCCAGTAATAGAGCTGATTCGTTTTCAGGGGAGCAAGATGAGCAGAAGTAGGAATCGCTAAACTCATAATTCTCGGCATCTGTGTTTCCCCTGTCGCCGACTGCTCCAAGGAATACTTAACCCGGTAAATTTCTTCATCATTAGCATTTTTCAGTACAAACTCGACTGCCGATGCTGTTGTTGATGGCATATACCAGAATAGTTTTGGATATTCCTCTAGGGTTTTGCCGATCAATGATTCTGGAACTAGGGCAATTAGTGATTGATTATTCGGCGTACAATTCTTTGGACCTCGCGTTCCACCCGCTTCTCGATTCACGGGAATCGGCTCAGGTGTTGAACCTTCTGGAGTGCTGAATTCCCACTGAGTCGGTAGTTCAGCACCCAGAGAGGTAGTCCTAACCGGGGTTGGCACTTGAGCGACTAGGTTGGTGGCTAGTCCTAGCATCAAAGCTATGGTTAAGAATGTTAGGTGTGATAAGCGGGTGAAACAAGCCATAATTCAGATATATGCTCGTAGAACCGAGTCTTTAGTATATAGATGTTAGAGCACAAGCCAAGGTTCCAGACCCAGGTTAGTTTCTGTCAGACATAATCACCTTTTTGGCTCAGGCAAGCATCTACCTTGAGGGAAATGTTGCTGAATTAAGAGTTTGTCGTAAACGCTGCAAGTCATGCTAGCTCACTTTTGGTCTGACTACGACCCCTGGTTATATGAGTACCATTGTCTTAAGTTGTTAATATTTTAACGTTAGACATGGGTAATCCCGGAACGTTGTTTCCACTCTTCTCTAAATCTTCATCACTCTTAAAGCCAATTCCTGATTTCCATGCTTCTATCGCCTGAAAATTTAAATCTTTTGTAAAGATATAGCTATTCTCACTTGGGTGAAATACCTGAATTCCTGCGAGATGGGGAATTTGCCCTTGTCCTCCAAGGTGACAAGGACTAAAGAAACTGGGGATGCAATGTTCCAGACGTGCTATGGCGCGTCTAGAAGCAGGGGGAACAGAAATTAGAGCTTATCCGAGTAGAATCATATCTAACCCAACAGACTTCAGCAGTTTGTTCCAAGCCGAAATCACCGCCGGATCATTCGGGCGATCGCGCTGAAGTTTCACCAACGTCCCTAACGCTTCATACCACAGTCGTTCCTTTGCGTAAAGTACCACACGCTCCTCAGGTGGTGCTTGCTGTAAGCGGCGGCTTAGGGTAGGGTCAATGGATACTCGCCGGATTGTGCCTGCCATATAAACATCACCGGATGGATCATTGGGGTTACAGATTATTCTTACATTCCAGTCATACTTCTGATCCTCTTTCAGCGGCAGAGAGCTACCCTTTAATCTCGGTATGGTTAAACTGAGTATGCCCGGAGTGCCAACGACCAATTGGGCATCTTGTCCCTGATAATCGTTTGAGGTGCCATGGGCAAAGGCATACTTGGTCGAGTAAATTTCCTGACTATCACTATCTGTTAACTTAAACTCCATGCCCCAAGCCCTTGTCCGGGGTAGATACCAAAAGATGGTGGGATACTCCGCCAGTGTTTGTCCCATACCAGACGCCGGTACTAAGGCAATGGGATAACTGCTGAGGCAACCCGCAAACGGTAAATTGCTGCTATCTTGTAGACCTGAATCCCCTAGACCTGAATCACCAGAATTAGGCAGTGGCGCGGATTCCCATTGATCGGGTAACTGAGAACTGATCGAGGCATTGCTTAACTGCGCTTGTACCCGAACTGGCTCTTTCAGGCTCAACCCCACGATTAAAAGCAATGTTACTAAAGCGGTTATGGCGAGTTTGTGTGGGAAAAAACGGATGAGTTTCATAATAAATACATACAAAACTATTTTTGTCAATAAAATTATTGAATAAAAACGGCTATCCAATAACAACCAATGTTCAAAGGTGCGATCGCACATTTAAAATATTGCAGATGCACACCGGAGCATCCGCCTAAATCGCCTAAATAAGGAGGGTATTGACACCACCTGAGTATAGATGGCGACGCTGAAATCTAAATCTTGATATAGACTGATCATGATTCCTAATCCTGATTCCTCTGTGTCACCTAAATTGAAATCGTTCCACACCATTCGACCGATTGGGGCGGCTGCCCTACAGGGTATTGCTTTTTGGGGAGAAAAATTGATTGCCATCGATGCCACGAGTGGCTATCTGTTGCAAATCAACCCCCAAACTGACGATACCAAAATTTTGAATTCCTCGCCGGATCTCGATTTTGCCGATGCGACGGGTTTAGCCGTCGTGGGGGATACGCTGTGGTTGACGCGCAAAGAGAGTGTATACTATTGCCAACTCAACGGCGATCTCCAGCTTCAGCATTTCCTGACATTACCCTACACCGCCAATGGTGTTGCACTCAAGGACTCGACGGTCTATATCACCTGTCAAAAAATGGGGTATATTCTGATTTACAGTCGGGATACCGGGCAGGAGATTACCCGCTTATATGCCCCAGGAATTGGCATGGAGAACATTACGGTGCGGGATGAGGAACTTTGGGTCTCGGATCAGGAAGAACAGACCGTGTATTGCCTTGATCGCGCCACCGGAAATATTATCTTCAGCGTCTTGACTCCTTTTGAGAATCCCACGGGTTTAACCTTCTACCGAAACCCGGAAACGAATCAGGAGATTCTCTATGTCGCCTATGCAAGCGAACAACCCTACATCCGCGATAATCCCAACGCTCAACCCAACCACGAACTACAGTATCGCGATCGCACGTTTATTCATCCCCTCTCCTTTCAGTACAATGCCGAGGAACGCTATGCTCTCTCCAATGGCTATTTAATTGAAATGTCTTATGTCGAGGAACTGTCCCCGTTAGACGACGTAGCCTTGCAGGACATAGAATGGCGCATCGCCTTACCCTCAGAAACCGCACGCCAAAAAATCCGCGCCATTGAAGCCGTTGGGATTCCCTTCACCGAAGAAATCCAAGGCAATCAGCGGGTGGCGGTGTTTAAATTTGATACCCTCGCCCCCGGAGAACGGCATTTATTTGGCTGGAAGGCGCTTCTAGAGGTTTGGAGTATCAAATATCGGATTACACCCAGAGATTTAGAAAATACGCCAGAATTGCCACTTGAATACAAATCCCGCTATTTGCTGGATGATGACGAGTTAGCCATGGATACCGAAATCATCCGCCGCGCCGCCCTTGACGCTGCGGGTCGAGAAACGAATGTATTGCGGCAAATGTATAGTATTCGCAATTATGTCTATGACCAACTCGCTTATGGAATCAAACCCCATATCGATACCCCAGATGTGGTGTTAGCGCGAGGAATTGGTTCCTGCGGGGAATATCTCGGTGTCTTATTAGCCCTATCCCGTCTCAGTGGGATTGCTTGTCGTACCGTTGGTCGTTACAAATGTCCCGCCCATCCCGATCAACGAGACATTCCCTTACAACCTGATTTTAATCATGTTTGGATGGAATTTTACTTACCAGGATTTGGTTGGGTTCCCATGGAATCTAATCCCGATGATACTCGCGAAGGTGGACCTTACCCGACTCGATTTTTTATGGGATTGGCTTGGTATCATGTAGAAATTGGTAAAGGAATTACGTTTGAAATCCTGACCAGTAAAGGTGTTCCAGTTAACAAGGAAGAGGTTTCTATTGGGGATCTAGCGATTAATCATGTCCGGTTCAAAATTCTCGAAGAATTACCGCCTCCGGGGGAATAGTTTTTCCGAATGTAGGGGCGGGTTTGTGGGCTTTCGTTTAGCTATTGATGATAACATTTGTTCTAAACCCGCCCTTTGTGAGTGTAGGGGCGGGTTTCACTATTATCATTTTGGGTTCACCCAGATGTGACTAAACCCGCCCCGACTGAACCTTCCCTGAGTTCAAAGGAACCTGGTTTTAATGCCCTGTTTTTCTACGAATGACGAATGACAAATGACGAATGACAAATGACAAAGGACGAATATGAACGTTATTCCAGCCATTGATTTACTCGACGGTCGCTGTGTACGGTTATACCAAGGCGACTACGCGCGATCGCAAGTTTATAGTGAAAACCCAGTAGAGGTGGCGAAACAATGGGTTGACCAAGGGGCGAGTCGGTTACATCTGGTTGATTTAGATGGGGCGAAAGCGGGACACCCTGTTAATACCAAGACCATCGAAGCCATTGTCCAAGCGGTATCGGTTCCCGTAGAAGTTGGGGGCGGATTGCGCGACAAGGAAGGGGTTAGTCAACTGCTTTCTGTTGGGGTTCAGTATGCGATTCTGGGAACAGCGGCGGTTGAAGATCATCCCTTAGTCGAACAATTGTGTGCTGAATTTCCCGATCGCATTATCGTGGGTATCGATGCACGAAATGGACAGGTTGCAACACGGGGATGGTTGGAAACCTCAGAAATTACCGCGACTCAATTGGCACAGCAAATGGCGAATTTGGGTGTATCGGCAATAATTTATACAGACATTCAGCGAGATGGTACACTGACTGGACCCAACCGCGACGCCTTGCGCGAATTAGCCAGCCATGTCTCGATTCCGGTGATTGCGTCTGGGGGTGTGAGTTCAATTACAGACTTATTGAGTTTACTGGCGTTGGAACCCTTAGGCGTGATGGGTGCGATCGTAGGTCGTGCCCTGTATACGGGCGATGTTTCCCTCAAAGAAGCCATTCAAGCCGTGGGACAAGGACGCCTTCAGGATATTCCCCCCGACTTGGGATCATCTTCATTAGCTTGAGGGAAACAGGGAACTGGTAACTGGTAACTGGTAACTGATAACTGATAACTGATAACTGAGGGTAAAGGTGGCGGTTACTAGGGCAAATAGGAAACAATAGATCAGGAGACAAGATTTTTCTCCGACTTGAACCCTGACTCCTCAATAAATGATCCCAGATGTCTGCCAAAGTTATCCTCACAGTCATCACAGGAAGTCTCAAAGGTGAGAACTTTGAATTTAGCGATCGCACGACTTGTATTCTAGGTCGCGCCAAAGATTGCCATCCCCGACTCCCTAATGATCGGTATCACAAGACTATCTCGCGCTATCACTGTTTGCTGGATATCAATCCTCCCGATATCCGTATCCGTGACTTCGGTAGTCTCCACGGCACCTACGTTAATGGTAAAATTATCGGCAAACGCCATCGATATCAAACGCCAACCGAAGGGGCTAGGATACAGTTTCCAGAGTACGACTTAAAGAATGGCGACGAAATCAAGCTTCGCCATACGGTATTGCGCGTCAAAATTGAAGGGGTAAACCACAGTGACGTGAACTCTTCTGAATCACAGACAATTGGTGTTGATCCCAGTGAGAAACCTCTCTTACCCCGTGAAAGTGGGTTAAAAAGCGCTTCAACGACTCTAGGATGTGACTCTTATCTACCTAAGATTCGTGGCTACACAACGCTGAAACGATTAGGTCAAGGGGGATTAGGAACCGTCTATTTAGCCCATCATGACCAAACCGAGGAATTAGTCGCCCTCAAAATCATGCGATCGCACAACAGACGTCCGAGTGATGCAATCCGGCAATTTTTGCTGGAGGTTGAAAAAACCAAAGCTTTACAACACCCTAATATTGTTCGACTCCGGGAATTGGGTTACGACCAGGATTCCTTTTTTTTTACCATGGATTATTGTAATGGTGGCAGTGTTCTGGACTTAATGCAGCAACGCGGCGGCAAATTATCGGTCAATGAAGCGATGTCGATTACGCTGCAAGTCTTGGATGGGTTAAACTATGCCCATTCTATCCAGAGTCCTGTTACTATCGCCAAGAAGGGTAACACTCAAGTGCAGGGATTAGTACACCGTGATCTCAAACCGGGGAATATCTTTCTTGCCAATCTGGGATTAGGGCGTCTTGCCAAAGTTGCCGATTATGGATTAGCCAAGGCGTTTGATTTGGCAGGATTGAGTGGGTTGTCTCGCAGTGGTCAATATGCGGGAAGTCCGGCTTTTATGCCTCGACAACAGGTTATTGATTTTAAATATAGTAAACCCGATGTTGATGTTTGGGCAACAGCGGCTTGTTTGTACTATATGTTAACGGGCAGATTACCCCATGATTTTGGTAACCAAGACCCATTCTGGGTTGTATTGCAAAACAAACCTGTACCGATTCGCCAACGAGATGCTGGAATTCCCAAGGGACTAGCGGAGGTGATTGATTTAGCGCTTACCGATAATCCTCAGATATATTTTAAGAGTGCTGCTGCTTTTAAACGGGCGTTGGAAAATGAATTATGACTGATGTAGAGACTGGGAAACCGTGGGATAAACCAACAGGATTTTAAACCCAGCCCCTGATTTCAGAATCCGTTAAAATTTTCCCTAACTTAAGAGATTCGCTTTTCGTCGCTTGTAAAAGATGTTTCATCATCACAGGTTCACCCACATCAGCGGCTATAAACGCGGCATTTAAGGCAATATTACGGATATTTCCCCCCGTAACATCAGACATAAGACATAAGACATAAGACGAATGACACTATGAACCCAGTTTAAACGCTTCCAAAAACATGCTATAAACCAAACCAATTTTCAGTGCATTCACTGTTTCCAGAAACCATGACAATCGGGACGCTTTGCTCAGAGAAGGCAAACGCTGGCGATTCCCGCCATAAACAATCCGGCTCACTGTTTCCGTGAAAATAATTAAAATCCCAGCCGCAATGACATCCCAGTCAGCGGTTTGTCCGGCTGTCGTTGAGATAGCACTTCCGAGAAAAATGCCTGACAGCAGACCCATCAAAATTATGGACAGGCGTCGCCAGGGATTTGTAAACCACTGGGCTAACCTTGCCAAGATCACATCTACGAGAGTATTAAGACGAGTATTTTGCATCGATAGACCACTTAGCCTTTTGTGCAAAATAACACGGTTTCGGTCAAGCTTGTTTGAATGAGAGTAGGGGCTGACAATTCATTTTGTTAGCACCCCCCACAGACGCAGTGGTGCAGAGTTAATCCCCTCAAAACGAATGAAACGACTAAACCATAAGCTTTATCCAGTATTTATCATCGTACTCCTTTTAGGTATGGCTGGACTGGGACTGGGGTTATTTGAGTTCAAGGTTTGGATAGAACCCCAATCCTCAGATACAGCATCATTACCCTCTGTGAGCAAATCACCAGAGGTTCCTGAGGTGGAAACGGCTCAACCCTTATCGCCAGCACTATCACCACTCTCATCACAGTTACCGCCGCCAGAGGCTTCACCCTCTCCCCCCCTTGATCCCGTTGCTCTAGCGGCGCAAAAAGGAGGGTTGCGAGTTAGCAATTCCACGGAACATCCGGTGCGGGTGGCGCTGCTAGAACGTCAAACAGATTCAAAGGCTGACGCCAAACCCGCCCACTGGGATTTTTCCCCTATGGAAGGAGGAAGCCAAGGGCTGATTCTTTCTCTTCCCCAAGATGATCTGATTCTGGAAAACGGAGATATTGTTGTGGCGTTCGCCCAAGATGGCTCTCGTTTATATTGGGGACCTTATGTGATTGGGGAGACGCCTGTACCCGTCTGGAATAAAAAGACAGGCAAATGGGAGTTAGTCTTACAACCGTATTAGGTTTTGTAGAGACGTTGCATGCAACGTCTCTACACTGTTGGACAAGGAACTTGAAGGGATTGTCCCAGTCAGGGAAGGGGTATATTGCGATCGCGCTTCTGGCTAAATTAAGTTGGAGACGTTGAGAGTTAATGTTGCCCTTTCGTGACAAAGTAGTGGAAGTTGAATCTAAGGATAGGATCGCTCAACCAGTGACAAAGTGGTGGAATGTTTGGGAAAAGCATCCAACTCGTTTGTGGATGTACTCGGTTTTAGGGTTAGCGGCGATTTGCTGGGTGGCGTTTTTGTGGCACTTAGGCAGTACGGGTTTGGTGGATGAAACTGAACCCTTATTCGCCGAAGCCGCCCGCCAGATGACGGTGACAGGAGACTGGATTACGCCGTATTTTAATGGGGAGACTCGGTTTGATAAACCGCCCTTAGTCTACTGGTTAATGGCGATTGGCTATCACCTGATTGGCGTGAATGAATGGGCGGTACGACTTCCCTCGGCGATGAGTGCGATCGCGCTGACGGTATTGGGCTTTTATACGCTACGCTATTTTGGTATTTCCCGTCCTAGTACCCTGGTGCATGAAAAGTCCTCTGAATTAGAAGATACCCCGAAACTCGCCAATCCAGAACGCCAGCGCTGGTTATCTGCTGGAATCGGGGCGACATTGATTGCATTGAATCCGATCACCTTGGTTTGGGCGCGGACTGGGGTTTCGGATATGTTACTCTCTGGCTGCATGGGAACGGCTCTTTTATCGTTCTTTATTGGCTATGTGCAAGGGGAGACAGGGAGACAGGGAGAAGGGGCGCAAGACAGCCGACACCGTGAAGATATAAAACCCATCTTAGGGTTTGCGTCGGGTTGGTATTTGGCATTCTATATATTAATTGCCTTAGCGATTCTTGCCAAAGGACCTGTGGGAATTGTTCTACCTGGATTAATTATTGGGGCATTTCTGTTATCTCTGGGGAACTTTTGGCAGGTGGTGCGGGAAATGCACCTGTTTTTGGGATTGGGCATTATTGGTGTCCTAGCAATTCCCTGGTATGTGTTAGTTACTTTGGCAAATGGCGAAGACTATATCGAAAAGTTTTTTGGCTATCACAATATTGAACGCTTCGTCGGGGTGGTGAATCACCATTGGGCGCCCTGGTATTTCTATTTTCTGGTTGTGTTAGTCGGCTTTGCCCCTTGGTGCTGTTACTTACCCTTAGCGATCGCACGGCTGCGGTTTTGGCAGGTCAAAAAATGGCGTTGTTCCCCTCGCGCCAGTCATTTGGGTTTATTTGCCCTGTCTTGGTTTGTCGGGGTGTTTGGCTTCTTTACAATTGCCGTTACCAAACTTCCGAGTTATGTCTTACCCTTAATGCCTGCGGCGGCAATTTTGGTGGCATTATTGGCAAGTGATTTACTCACCTATCCCCGTCCTCAGCGTCTCTTGGGATTACGGTTGAGTGCTGGATTTAATCTGATTCTGCTTGGTGTCATTGCTTTCGCAATTTGGTATAGTCCTAATTTCATTGGCTATGATCCGGCGGCGCTGAACTTATCGGAAACTTTGCAAGCCTCAGGATTACCGCTACGGGGAGGTATTGTTTGGGGAATAGCTGCGGTAGCGATGGTGATTGGCTTATGCCGATATCGGGGGTGGCGTTGGTTAGGATTAATTAATTGGGTGGCGTTTGTGGCGTTTATTATCCTTGTGGTGTCACCGGCTGCTTTTCTATTGGATCAGGAACGTCAGCTTCCCCTGCGAGAATTATCTGCGATCGCGGCTGAGGTGAACCAACCGTCAGAAGAGTTACTGATGATGGGGTTTGAAAAGCCAAGTGTTGTGTTTTATGCTCAGCGATCGGTCAATTATTTTGATGAAGAACATAAGTTTATTGCCTACATTGAGGACATCGCTAAAACTAAGCCTAATCCTCCTTCGACTCTGGTTTTAATTGAATCTAAGCGATTCAATCGACTTAAAAAAGAATGGCTCAAACCTAGTGAATATACCATCATTGATAACGAAGGTGCTTATCATTTGATTCGAGTGACTAAACAAGTGATTGCTCGCAAGCTTTAGCCTTCAGGGGGAATTAAGTAGAAACCCCTCACCCCCAGCCCCTCTCCCACTCTGATACTGCTGGCGAATCAGGGGTCAGACCCCTCACCCCGCTGCTCTATTCCTTCACGTCCATTCATGGTTCACGCAAGCGAGTAACCCGTCAGCTTGCGCCTTGGAATGAGTCATTAATTGAGGTAAGGTGTCAAGCATTTAAACTGAAGTTCCCCCTATACCTGCAAATAAATCAATAAACTGGATGTTAGTCATGATCTACATAGCTAATTGTAATTCATTTATTTGTTGCCTTAATGATATCCATTGCACTGAAGTCGCGTCTACCCTTAGCATATTGAGCAAGTAACCTTGCTATAGATTGACAGGAACAGATGTATGTGATATATAAACTCTGGCTTGGGAGTATCAGTCAAGTCTTTAAAATCAGAGCTAATCAACTGGCTTTCTCGATATGCAAACGACGATATTTTTTCATCCTATAATCATGAATCATGAAAGTCGGTTTGGTATTCTATCCAGCAATGTTTTATTATCGAGATTGAAAATGATTAAATCCTATATGACGACCGCTCGCTATATTAAAAACTTCTAGATAAAAGCCAGAACGAACACTATCCTGAAAAAACTATGTCCAACCCCCAATTATCGATCGCCCAACACTATCACGAACGCACAAAATACGATCCTGAGACGATCGCGTCCAAAAATAAGCGCTTAGACTGGGACAATCAACCGATACCCTTTAAAGAGTATAAACTAGGAACGACCATTGACCTGAAGCCCTATCTCAAAGAAGAGCCTCAGGCGTTCGCCCAGGAACCGGGTAAAGGTTGGTGGCGGTTGTCCCGGTTGCTCTTGTGCAGCTATGGCTTAACGGCTAAGATGGCAACCATGATTGGACCTCCGGTTTATTTAAGGGCGGCACCTTCAGCCGGGGGATTGTATCCGGCGGAAGTGTATTTAATTTCCCGTGGCACTTCTATATTA
>NZ_JAVJQP010000034.1:0-30498 GCF_040218875.1 Coleofasciculus sp. D1-CHI-01 | reverse complement strand
TGACTGAGGCTGTACCGTTGGCGTTTCTGTCTCCTGGGAATCCTTGGCTTCTAGACTTCGCATCACATTCGCGGCTAGTCTATCCGCCGAGTCTCTGGAATACTCCCCTATTTCCGGCGACTGAGACGATTTCTGCTGCGGCTTGGGTTGAATCGAAAAATGTCCTAATTTAGACGGACTCTTGTTCTTTTTCTGTGCCGTTGTTGGAGTCCAGGAGGAATTTTTCTTTTGTAGTGGTTTATACATGATGCCGCCTCAGTTGCCTGGTGATTTGCTTCCTTTAAGCCTCTTGCCTCAAGAATTCGGGGTGATTCTCCCATAAGCCAGCGCCTGCCTACTTCGGGGAAACACCTGTAAAAAGACGTCTTGAGACGTGGCTAAATTATAAACTGTTTTTCCCGAATTTAGCTCAAACTGCAATATGCCTTAACATAGAAGCCATAAAACCCTTACTGTAAACCTGAAGATATTTAAACAGCCCGATAACATCATGGATACTCCAGCATCGACCAACTGGTATCAAGCCAACTTTCAGTATCTCCAGACAGCCGTTAATCAAGTTCGTCAGGTATTGGAAGATACCATTAACCGTGACCAAAATCAGACGAGTCCACTCAGATTTGAGACAACCTTAGCGCCAGACGCCTTGGCTCTCCTACAAACTAAGCCTTCCGCCTTAGAGACGCTCTGCACAATCTGTAAGCTTTCTCCCTTTGAGCAATATATCCTCTTGTTGTGCGTAGGGATGGAATTAGACAGAAAATTTAAAGTCTTGTGTGCCAAATTTCATGGTCATCCAGACCAAAATCATCCGACTCTGAATTTAGCTTTTGCTACATTTAGTGATGCTAATTTACGTGTTTTCTCTTCCAAATCTCCCTTAGAATACTGGGGACTGATTGAAAGTGGTGATAGTCAAACGCTCTCTCACTCTCCTCTACGCATTAATCGGCGCATTTTCTGCTATCTATTAGGTGAACCCTGCGAGGATGATGACTTGATTGGTATCCTCAAACCTATACCCCCTTTTCCTCCAACTTCTCTTCCCCCGTCCTACCAAAAACTCACTGAGCAACTCATCGCTACTTGGTCTCAGAAAACACCGACATCTATCTTTCCTATCGTTCAATTGTGTGGTGCAGAACTAGGCGCAAAACACACCATTGCCGCTGCTAGCTGTAGTGCTTTGGGTTTGCATCTGAACTTCATTTCCGCATCCCTGCTTCCCATCAATCCGCATGAACTCTATCAATTAAAACAGCGGTGTTTACGAGAAGCTATATTAACCAACAGCGCCCTTTTACTTACCTGTGATGAACTGAATCAAACCGATGGGATGCGAGAGTTGGCTATCTCTCAGTTTGTTGAGGACTTAAATCTGCCTTTAATTCTTAGCACTCAAGAACGACAACCACAACGCCAGCGCCCGATGATTACGTTAGATGTGGGTCAACTCAGTCACAACGAACAAAAGTTGATTTGGGAGTCGTATCTCGGTTCAACGGCGTCAGAATTAAATGGGCAAATCGATACGCTAGTATCTCATTTTAATCTCAATCCTCTAGCCATTCAAGCCGCTTGTTTATCGCTGGAAGGGATGGAGTTTCCCCCAGTCAAAACCGAGCCAGCTAAGGAGACAGAACCTGAGAAACCTGCTTCCTCTTCAAGGCGTACTCGCAAATCTAAAAGCCAAACGTCAAAACCAAAAATAGAGAATCCTTTTTCTCCATTGCAAACTCACTTGTGGGATTTCTGTCGCACTCAAGCGCGTCCCCGGTTAGATGATTTAGCACAACGGATTGATGCGGTAGCGACTTGGGAGGAGTTGATTCTACCCGAACGGGAAAAAAATACGTTACAGGAAATTTCTGCTCATGTTCGACAACGAGCGAAAGTTTATCAAGAGTGGGGATTTGCGGGAAAAGGCGGGCGTGGTTTAGGGGTTAGCGCCCTCTTTTCTGGACCGAGTGGTACGGGGAAAACGATGGCGGCGGAGGTATTGGCAAAGGAATTACGCCTTGATGTTTATCGGATTGATTTGAGTGCGGTGGTGAGTAAATATATTGGTGAAACGGAAAAGAATTTGCGGCGAATTTTTGATGCAGCGGAAACGGGTGGGGTGATTTTACTGTTTGACGAAGCAGATGCTTTGTTTGGTAAACGGACTCAAGTTAAAGATTCCCATGACCGCCATGCGAATGTGGAAGTGAGTTATTTACTGCAACGGATGGAGGCGTATCAAGGATTAGCCATTTTGACGACAAATCTGTTAGACTCATTAGACCAAGCCTTCCTGCGTCGGATTAATTTTTCGGTTAAATTTCCGTTTCCTGATGCTGAAGCGCGAGCCGAGATTTGGCAGCACATTTTTCCTGAACAGACGCCGACAAATAAGTTGGATATGAAAAAGTTGGGTAAGGTGAATATGGCGGGTGGAAATATCCGCAATATTGCACTGAATGGGGCGTTTTTAGCTGCTGATGCGGGAGAACCTGTGATGATGAAACATATTTTACAGGCGACTAAAAGTGAATCTCTTAAGTTGGGGAGAATTTTGACCGATGTAGAAATCAGTGGCTGGGTTTGATGGTATCTAAAGAGGCAGAGAAATCCCATGCAAGAGGAGGCGATTGAAATCGTGGCTACACAAACCAAGTCCGCCTGCGCGGACTAGATTATACAGCAGTTTGCTCTGCTATGCGGTACATTGTCGATCCCCCTAAATCCCCCATGGAACAAAAAGCGAAGCATCCTTTGGTCTCCCCCTTTTGAAGGGGGACGGAAGGGGGATCTAATAGGGGGACGGAAGGGGGATCTAAAAGGGGGACGGAAGGGGGATCTAATAGGGGGACGGAAGGGGGATCTAAAAGGGGGACGGGAGGGGGATCTGAAGGGGGACTTTGATCTACTGTACTTTATTACAGCGCAAAGCGCTATAAAGGGGGTGGCTAACCTGGATTGGGTATGAAACGTTAGGTAAAAATGCAAGGTATAAGGACATGATAGTATATCCGGTAGTATCGGATACCCCGCCAGATGTAGGAGAACACGATAGTATAGAAACCTACAATAGGAATGATTTTAGGGGTTGACAATAAAGCATTTTAAGGCACTAAAGTGCCTACTACAAACAGGTCTATTCGGGAAATTTTTGCTCGGATGAGGCTAGGGTTTTAATTGTCTCGATTCCCCATTCTGCTAAGGGGTGATTGAGGGTGGCTAAATAGTCCCATCCTTGGCGATACATGAGCAGTAATTCAGCCAGGTTTTGTTTGTCTTTGTCGTCCCCAGCCGCTTGTCGTAAAATTTTTGCTAATAATTCTGGCGAATTTAAGTTTAATGTAGTATCTTTTAGGTTAACTCCATTCAGGTTAGCACCACTGAAATTAGCGTCCTGCAAATTAGTACCATTCATATCTGCCCCAGTCAAATTAGCGCCGACTAAACGTGCATGACTTAAGTCTGCTTCACTCAAATTCGCCTCAGTTAAATTGGTCAGACTCAATTCACTCCAACTGAGATTGGCTTTATATAAATTGGTCTGACTCAAATCAGCGTTAATCAAGTTGGCATTGCTCAGATTTGCTCCGACTATGGTAATACCAGTTAATTGAGCGCTGATTAATTGAGCGCCGATGAGTTTTGCACCGCTGAGATTGGCGTTAATTAAGTTGGCTTCTATCAGGATGGCATCGGTTAAATTGGTGGCAACTAAGATAGCGCCACTAAGGTTAGTATTCAGGAATAGGGTTTGACTCAAGTTTGACCCAAATAAAACTGTGTTGCTCAAATCAGCATGACTGAAGTTCGCGTCTTGCAGTCTTTCAGCAATTAGTGTTGCACCTTGTAAGTTTATGCCGGAAAAGTTTCGTTGATTTTGGCTATATTGCTGAAGTAGTTGATTTTCTTTGTCCATTTTTACTGATGATTGGTGTCTTGGTGTCAACTTAGGCTACAGCCCTCACCCCCAACCCCTCTCCCAAGCTTGGGAGAGGGGAGCAAGAGATGCTAATCCATCAAATTAGGGACTTGCGACTTAATAATGTACCAAGGAAGTTTGGCTAAGTTCATGAATTCAGCTTTCCTCACTGGTACTTTATTTTTACGCAGCTCCCTTAGGTGTGCCGAGCTACTATTTTTTATGCAATCTGCAAGGCGATTTTTCCGGTGGTTGATCCTGATTCTATAGCGTGATGAGCGCTAACGGCGTCGGGGAGGAGAAAGGTTTGACCGAGGTGAATGTTGAGTTTGCCTTCATCTATCCATTGGGCGCATTGTTCGAGAATCTGGGTTTGGTGTTCCTGGGCTGCTACTAATCCTTGGAGTGTCGGTGTTAGCATGAGTTCTAAGCTAATTCGGAGATTTCGCGATCGCGCCGTTTTCAAATTCCCGATACTATAGTCAGGTTCGAGGATAGTGACCAAATCCCCGTAGACTTTCACAGCGGGAACGGTGTCGTAAAAGGTTTGACCCCCAACAGTATCAAAGGCGACATCTACACCCTTTCCCTCTGTCCAATCTAATGCAGCTTGGGCAAAGTCGGTTTGTTTGTAAAGGATGGGTTGGTCTGCGCCTAATTGACGCACTAATCGGGCTTTTTCTTGAGAACTCACCGTTGTACAAACATCAGCCCCTTTGATTTTGGCAAGCTGAATGGCAACATGTCCCACACCACCCGCACCGCCATGAATCAGCGCTGTTTGTCCGGCTTCTAAGCGCCCTCGGTCATATAAGGCTTCCCAGGCGGTAATTAGGACTAACGGTGCGGCGGCGGCTTCTGTAAAGGATAAGGATTTGGGTTTTCGGGCAACCCAGCGTTCATCCACAACCGTGAGTTCGGCATAATTCCCTGTACCCGATTTTCCTAATCCACCGGCACAGAAATACACCTCATCGCCAACTTGAAATCGGCTGACAGCAGACCCCACGGCTTCCACGACACCCGCCCCATCACAGCCTAAAATGGCAGGCATATCGTCGGGATAGAATGTGCCACGGCTTCGCAGTTTGGTGTCGATGGGGTTAACCCCGGCGGCGTGGAGTCGCACTAGGATATCTCTATCGGTTTGCAGTTTTGGTTCGGGTACATCCTGCAATTGCAGCACCTCTGGCTTACCCGGAGTAGTCATGACGACGGCTTTCATTTTTTTGTCCTTTGTCATTCGTCCTTTGTCATTTGTCCTTTGTCATTCGTCCTTTGTCAAGGAATAGGGAATTTTTTCTAAAAACGGTAACATATAGATACAAAATATCTCCTCTGATGCTTGATAACTTATCTGACTTTTCACGGGAAGTCTAAAAACCTGAATCGGGGCGGGTTTAGTTACATCAGGTTGCAACCGAAAAGATAGTGGTGAAACCCGCCCCTACATTTGCGCCACATACCATCAAAAGTCAGGATAAATTATGACTTTAGCCTAGCGTTACTCGCTATTTATATTTAATTCTCGGATCAACTAGGGCATAGGAAATATCAACAACAAGATTAACCAGGACAAAGATAATCGAGACAACAACGACGCCACCCTGAACAACAGGATAGTCTCGTGCCAAAATTCCTTCGTAAATCCAGGAACCAATTCCGGGCCACGAGAAGATGGTTTCGGTTAAAATAGCACCGCCTAAAAGTGTACCAAATTGCAACCCAATAATTGTCACCACAGGCAATAGAGCATTTTTTAGTCCATGGCGAATAATCACCCAATGTTCGGGAATGCCTTTTGCTCTCGCTGTGCGAATATAGTCCTGGGAGAGAACCTCTAACAGAGAAGAACGAGTAATTCGCGCTAAAATGGCTAAGGGAATTGTGCCGAGGGTTAAAGCGGGTAAAATGAGGTGAGATAGAACATCTTTTAATAGATTTATATCTAATTTTAGAATCGCATCTACAAGGTAAAATCCGGTAATCGGTTGAAAAGTTAATCCCGCTTCAATACTAATCCGTCCACTGGGGGGAAACCAGTTCAAGGTAATAGCAAACAGGTAAATTAACAGTAATCCTAGCCAATAAACAGGCATGGAAACCCCTAGCAATGAGCCAATCATGGTTAGGTTATCGGCGGGACGATTCTTGTAAACCGCCGCTAAAACGCCAGCCGGGATTCCCAGAATGATTGCCATTATCATGGCGGCTAAGGATAATTCAAATGTGGCGGGAAAGCGGGTTTTAATTTCATCGATAATCGGAATACCGCTGATAATACTGGTGCCGAAGTCGAGATGGAGTAGATTGTTGAGAAAGGTTAGGTATTGCAGGGGTAGGGGTTGATTTAAACCAAGTTGTTCCCGTAAGGCTTCTACCTGTTCAGGGGTAGCGCGTTCTCCCAGCATAACCGTTGCTGGGTCACCGGGGATTAGGTGCAGGAAGAGAAAGACTAATAGGGTAATACCGAGGAGAACAGGTAACAGGTTGAGTAGACGCTTGATGATATAGTGAGCCATTTTCGGGTTTAACGTTTTTCACCTCAATTCTTTATCCTATAGTGGTTTTTACGGTTAAAATGGGCGCATGTCGGTGCGCCCCTACTGGCTTGACACAGCTAAAATTGTGGAATAGATTTTATCATTGAATCGGGCGCAAGTATGAGCGCCCCTACAGTTTCCGGGCGTAATTCTAATTCATCAAATAAGGTGTGCCACGCTACTACTGGCGTGACACAGCTAAAATTGTGGAATAGATTTATCGTTAAACGGGGCGCAAGCCTTGCGCCCCTACAATTCTAATCCACCAAATAAGGTGTGCCACGCCAGTAGGTTGGGTTTCGACTTCGCTCAACCCAACGGAATCTAGTGCCAAAAAAGTAGGGTGAGTACTACCCACCAGCCTTAAGTCGAATGTCACTGACTTAAGGGGGTTTTGTAGTAGGCACTTTAGTGCCATAAGCGCTTGTATCGCTGACTACAAACTCTAAAGTCAGTACCCTTGGGATTCGATTTGATTTCGATTGTTCTAGATGGCGTGAAAAGTAAGTTAGAACTGCGGCATTTTTGACTGACGATTCTGATAATGTTTTTCACATAACCAAAGGTAGTCCCCGGTATAGGTTGGAAGTCGCTTCAATCCCAACTGTTGATGATGGGGGTCTTCCTCATGTAAGAAAGAATGTAACGCCAATATTCCCGAACGTTCCGCGTGAGAGAGTAAGCCATCTCCCATCCCGGCGGTTCCATCAATCAGGAGTTTATCTTCGCTGAGAATCGTATTGGTTAACTCCTTCATGATCTCTAATTGATATTGAATAGTACTGACTTTCATGAAGTCTTCGCCAAAAAAACTATTCGCGGCGGGTGCAGTAATCGGGGTTAAGGTTTTCAACACCCCCGCAATCAAATTAGCGTAGGGGGCGACTTTTTCCACCCACTCACGCGGCGCTTTAAACTCATAAACTCCCTTATCGATATCATGGACAGGATGCTGACAATTCGGTTCCTCACACCACAAATGTAGCCGATACCCTTTACTCGTCAACCGTCGCCAGTTCCCCTCCCTCGGTTCCAGGGTAAATAGTCGCGGTCCTCGTTTGGATTCGCTGGCGACGGCTTGCATAATCCCCATCACATAGTTGGCGATGCGGCTTTCAAATTCCTGGAGATTCTGCTGAATTTCGGTAAAGCCAAGCTCAACTTTAAGTTCAATCCGACTCAGTTGTTCTCTAGTATCTTCCTCTTCTAAACCGAAGAGTAAATCAATAATTTTGTGGCGGGTGCGACAAAACTGACAGCGATAGTGAGTATCTCCTTCTTCCAGAAACTGGCGTAATGCACCAATTTCAAACCGTCCCATACAGGCTTTACCCTGTTTCTTGGTTGGACAAGGAACAGCAAAATAATAACGACCTTCCAATCCGGGCCATGTATCAGAAATCAGCTTTTGTAGCGTTTGCTGAAGGATATTGGTAAAGTATTCGGGCCACACCGCCTCAGTATACAGATGAAGTTCGCGATCGCGCAATTCCAGCATCGCCTCACCATGGGTTTTATTCCGCAGGAACATCCCCTTTTGCCAATGTAATCGATGGGTTTTTCCATCGGCTTCATGGCGCTGATAGATATAGTCATGGGTGCGAACAATCATCCAGGGAATGAGTCCCGGTGGCGATTCTTCCATCACACAAACGGTAGCAATTCGACGCCGATTATTCGTAGGCTCTTCTTCGGGTAGCCAGGGGAGATGGGGACGAATTTGCGGGACGTGTTGTGCCACCAAACTGGCGGTTCCATCTTCTAAACGGTAGGAGACATCGTATTTTTCCATCAGTCGCAGGAAGAAGGGATACAATTCTGAGGGGTAGCGGGTTTTACCATCGGCTGGATTGTCCCACCATACCTCTAGTAAGCGATTATCCGATAAGATACCATCCATGTTTTGAGTTGTGCGGTCTTCTAGCACAAAACCAATAGCTTTAGTTAACCATTCCGGCTGTAATACGACATCATCCTGTAACCGTTCATCCTCACTGTAGTAAACGATATACCCTAAATCATGCATCAAGTCAGCCAAGGTTTTTGTAGCAATATCATTTAGACCATGAGTTGAACAGACTTGGGTAAATTCTGTGTAGGAAATCCGAGGTTGATTAATTGCTAAGAGTTCATCCCGTGACTCTCGCCACGCTTTATTGAGTACCACTCCCATTTGGTCAAAGTTTTGAGCGGTTTCAGCAATCAATTGTTTAAGTTGGGCAATACCCACCTTTTCCCCAGTAGCTGGGTCATCGACTAAACTATCGACTTCATGGAAGTCTACAATCATGTCACCAAAATCACGTTTTAGGACTGGTTTATCGATGCGGGCAATATGTTGACCAGATTGGGAATAGGTAGAAATAATAATTACACGCGCCTCATCACCAACTCGCAGTCGTAGCAGTCTTAGCCAGTCTTCCACTTGGCATTGCTGCACACCTCGACGCGGTTCCCAAACGAGTAAGTAGACGGAACGTTTACTAAAGAAAAATTGATGAGTGACGCGATAGACTTCCTGACCGCCAAAGTCCCAAGCATTCAGCTTAATTTCAATACCTTCTTTTTGAGGATGGGGTAGATGGAGCGCTTGAATGGCAATATCAACGCCATGAGTGGTTGCTTCATTGGTTTGAGGGTCTTTCCCGGTTAGTGCTTTCAGCAGGGTGGTTTTTCCTACGCCCCCTTCACCGACTAAGACTAATTTTGCTTCATAAAATTCTTCGCGTTGGTCGGGTTCTTGTATACTGTTTAAATAGGCTTTGAGTTCGTCTAGTCCGCTTTGATAGGCACTTTTGACGACAGGGTTAAGAGGATTATTGTCTAAATACAGCTCTTGCAGGTTAGTTAATTTACCGATACATTCCGGTATCTCTGTTATTTGATTTTCCCATAAATGCAATCTATTAAGGTTAGTTAATTTACCGATACATTCCGGTATCTCTGTAATACCTTTACCCGATAAATTCAGATTTGTTACTCCTTCACGGGCTGCCTTCTCAATAATTTCAATTAATTCTGCTCTATCCGTCATTCTATCTCGTCCTCACTCAAAGCCACCCGAAAAGGATTATGGCATCTCTTAACTTGGCACAACTCAAGCTAGTCTCTCGCAGCTTCCCACCTCTACCACCTTAACTGATAAATTCCGCAATGGGAATCTTTCCCGTTACCCGCCTGCGAGACTTTCCCAGCAGCGATGAGATCCAATTACCGAGTAAACTGTTCGGTTCGCCGGAATCTAGAAAACCTCTCTCCAAACCTCTCTCCTGCAAGGAGAGAGGCTTTGAATTCTCCTCCTTCCGTAGCAAAAAAACAAAGCATCCTTTTATTTTCTCATATAGGCTCCATCGTTGTATTATCTATAGGCTTAAGGTGATCCTTTACCCAAAGCTCAATGTTATCTTCTGTTAAAATATCTGCCCCTAAATCAGAATACATTGATGTTATGTCGTTATAATTTTTCTCAAGCCTTTTATAGGCAGAATTATTGGGATTAGGAGGTAGTGTCACAATCGCCAAAGGAAAATCAGGGTGACATTTTTTTACATCAGGATTTTTCCAATAAATTGAATCTCGAAGCGTTTCTTTGACTTGAACTTCAAATGAAATTCCTTGAGCGGCAAAATAAGGTTTTTCATTCGCAACGACAACATCAAATTTATGTTTGGTACGATAACCAGACAAGGGATAATTGCTTTTAACTAAGTCTTTGGCTGCATCTCCAAGAACATTCTTAATTTTCCTCCTAGTCACTTGCACAGCAAAAGCGCGATCGCGCGGCTTTGGCTCCTCCGGTGGCTCAAGTAAACAGGTATCGGCAATATCTGCTAAAAGGCTTTCTACATCGTCTAGAGAACCACGCGGTTCAGTCAAATTAATGCTATTAAACCAATTCTGAGCGACTCTGATTAAACGTTCCTGCTTGGAAGTCTCATTTGGCGAATCCCCCGGAAACAATAATCCATCAGCAGCCGCATCTTCCATGCGACTCGCGAAATCTTTGAGGAAATGAATATCTTCCATTCCAAAGCGTTTTACTCGTTCCCAATTGCTTAGAAACCGAACACAAACCCGATTATCATCAAAGGCAAGCACACCAATATTGATCCGCTCATCAGCAATCGGATTGGGAACGTATTGGACGATACTGTATCGACTAACCATTGCTTTTGCCTTATACTCAGAGGATTCACAGGAGTTCAAGTAACTCTTGTTGTCTTCTAATTAAGTATTCCACCATAGTAACCCGTTCTTCCATTGTAAACTGCCATTCCTGCGGAGGGACTGCCACCACGCGAATACTATTATTTTCAGTTACCCGCTCTAGCTTTTCGAGTGCTTCTTGGAGGTTGGACTTTAAACTAATCAGAGCCAATTATACCTGCGCGATCGCACTTCTTTTGATAACTACTATTCACTAGATACCACTTGGTTCTTTCTTTCTCCTTTACTACTGACATTTCCTCAGCTTGACTCAATGTCGTTTCGCCTCAATTTGTCAAGCTATGATAATTTAAACTATTTTTTCTCCCAGAACAGTTTAAATTTTCAAATCAGAGTCTCGTCTCAACAAAACGTCATAATTACTCGTTTTTCACCTGTTTTTGGGAAAAAGCTACGAAGTTTCAGGGGTTACAGCGATTGTGAGATGGTTGTGTGGTTTTCAGGTATACTATCTATGGTGTCTATTTTGTCGGCAAAACTAATTTTGACCCAGCTAAACCCCTTGAAGCTTCGTAGAACTTTGTATAATCTCCGATTCTTGTCTCACTGCCAATGTCTGCTTGGATGCATGTATTTTTTTTAAGTTTTGATAAAAATCATGACTAAGTATTGACAAAAACACAGAGGACACAGAAGGAATGATGCAGACAGAAGCCTGAATAGTGAGGGATACAGATTGACACAGAGAATTCAATAATTTCCTCAAAAATTTAATTATCTTTTTCGTTCAAGTTAATCTACAAGATTAATAGGGATTGAGTTAATTAAGGGTTTGTGGTCATAGCTCTACTTTTAATGGCGCTAAAGCGCAACTACAAGCGCAACTACAAGCGCAACTACAAATCTTTGCTTATTGTTTCAAAGGGTTCTGAACCCAAGGGACTGGGTGTCCACCCAGTAACGGTTTTGCGTTTGGCGAGTAAGGGTTGGGAGTGGACGATGGGTAATCGGACGGCTTCTTGGGCTAAAATTTCATCCACTTGGGCATAAATTTGAGTCCGTTCGCCTTGCTCATTTGTCGCCCTTCCTTGTTCTAAAAGCTGGAGAAGTTGCTCATTTTTCCAACCGCCTAAATCCTCGGTTGCGCCGGGACCAAAATGAGCATAGTAAAAGTTATCCGGATCACCATAATCCCCTGTCCATCCCAACATAAAAGCCTGAAATCCTGGTGATTTTCGCCGATCCTCTAAATAGGCTGCCCAATCTTTGGTTTGTAAGTTGACGTTAATTCCAATTGCACTTAATTCGGCGGCTAGAGCTTCCGCGATGGGTTTAGGTGTGGGAAAATAGGGACGACTGACGGGCATATACCACAAATCCAGGTCAAAGCCATCAGGATACCCTGCATCAGCAATCAGTTGTTTGGCTTGTTCAGGATTGTAGGGATAATTGATAATTTGCTCAGATTGATACTCTGAGAGAGAGGGTGGAGTAAAATGATTATCATGTTCACCCAATTCTCCCCAGAAAGCAGGGACGATTTCTGAGGAGTTAATAGCTTGCGCGATCGCACGACGGACTTCTACCTTAGAAAGAGGTTCATAGCTGGGATTTAGCGCCAAATAGCCGACGTTAAATGAGGGACGAAACACAGCATCTAAATTGGCATCATCTTCGATTTCTGGGAGTTGATCCGGGGCTAAATCCACAGTAAAATCAATCGTACCTGCTCGTAATTGTGCCAACCGTGCCGAGGGATCAGTAATGAAGCGAATCACCAACTGATCGAACTTGGGTAAATCCGGTTTCCAATAATTCGGATTCTTTTCTAGAACAACGCGATCGCCAGTCCGCCATTCTTTAAATATAAATGGTCCCGTACCCACTGCCAAAGACGCAGGCGTACCATAATTTGCCCCGGCTTGTTGAATCGCTTCAGGACTGGCAATGCCAAAATAACTCGAAGCTATCGCCGCCCCAAATGCGGCAAACGGTTGCTGGAGAATAAACTCAATCGTATTATCATCCGCGACAACAATATCTTGTAAAATTGAGTCCGGACTTCCCTGATACCCGCCAAACAAATTCGCCCAAATCTCGTAATTTTTCCCTGCATCCCGATAGCCAAACTCACTGTCGGGATTCCACCACCGTTCTACATTAAACCTTACCGCTTCGGCATTAAAATCGCTACCATCATGAAATTTAACATCATCGCGTAGCTTAAATGTCCAGGTTTTCCCATCCTCAGATACCGTCCACTCCGTCGCCAACCCAGGTTCTAACTCAGTGGTTCCCGGTTTAATACTCAGCAGCCTATTATAGATTTGATGCTGCACGACAAGAGAATTTCCGTCGGTAATATTTCCCGGTTCCAGGTTTACCGGTTGTCCACCGGAACCATAAACCAGCGTATCAGCCCGAATCGCGGGACTATCGCTAGTTTGGGTAGAAGAAGTATCACAATTCGCCAACCCTAACGCCAAAGCCAAGCCAACAATAACCAACAGAATTGACCGAATCAGCGATCGTTTAGGCGATGCGATCGCACCGATGTTCGTAGTCAGGGCTTTAGCCCTAGATCCGATGTTCGTAGTCAGGGCTTTAGCCCTAGATCCGATGAGATTGCTTGGGGTCAACTGGCGTGATCCAACTCAAGTAGTGGAATAAATATTACATTATTTTGGGCGCACGTCAATCATGCGTGTCAACTTAAGGTAAAAATAAGAACAGGTAGAGCTTTTTACCCTCATCCCCTAACCCCTTCTCCCATCAAGGGAGAAGGGGAACCGGATTATCTTGTTCCCCTACAGATCTTGAACCAACTCAGCCGCTGGATTCACACCTATATTCCGATCCTTTCTCGCCTTTCTTATCTCAAACAAAGCCTCTTTAATCACAACAGCCGTGGGTACCGCCACAATCACCCCCAATAATCCCCCCACCCGTACCCCAATTAACAGAGAAATAAACACCCAAAACGGATTTAATCCCGTAACACGACCAAAAATTCTCGGCGCTAATAAATTTTCCACAAGTTGCTGAAAAACCACCGCCACCGCTAATACCTGAACCCCTAAACCAATATCTCGCAAAGCCACAAGTAGCGTCACTAAAACTATCCCCACAGAACCGCCAAAAGGAACCAGTGCCATAACTCCAATCGTAAACCCAAATAACAACCCAAACGGAACCTTGAGTAAGACAAATAGCGAAATTAACCCCGACGCCATACAAGTTGCAATAATAATCTGTCCAATAAAGTAGTTTTGGAAGCTTAAGCGTAGGGTATTCGACGTCGATTTCTGGACTTTAGTGGGTAACCACTCAATTAAACTACGCCAGACTTCCCTACCATGCTGGAGTAAATAAAATGTTGAAATAATCGTTAATAATACATCCAAAACCTTGGTTACCGTAAACACCGCTAAATTTAGGGTCAGGTTCAAGGTTTGAGAGGCAATAACTTGCAGTTGTCCCTTCAAGCGGTCATTGATTTGAATAATTAAACCATCCAGGCTAATCGGTAAGTTTAAATCTTCCAACCTGTGATCCAACATTATCAACTGACGCCGCCCAGAATCGAACCATTCTGGTAAACGACTCACCAATTGTTGGGCTTGAGTAAGAACTAGGGGAAATAAGGTTACACCAATCGCGAACAACAGCAATAGGGCGACTAGAAATACGAATAACGCCGCTAGTCCTCGCTTAATGCCCAGGGTTTCTAACCAGCTTACCGGATAGTTCAACAGGAACGCTAACAGGGAAGCCGCCAATACCGTGACAAGTAGGGATTGAAAATAGGCGAAAATTTCCGAAAATGCCCATGCATTCAACACCGCCAAGGGTGCAGCCAAGGCGATTACCAATAATCGTGATGGGGGAGTGAGGGACTCCCACCAGCGCATTAATCTGTTTTTGGGTGTGGATGACCCAGAATTGACCATCTAAGTCGGTGAGGACAATTAAAGTTAACAGTGGTGATCGTCATTTGTTATTAACGATTTCTCACTCACTGATCCTAACTAAGAATTATAGGTTGGCAGTGGCTCAAAATTTGCTGTAGATTAATCACATCACCAATAACCGCGATCGCAGGGGCTTCAAATCCAGTGGTGTCCACTTGCTGCACAATGGTGTCCAGAGTTCCGATTAAGTGGTCTTGCTGTGGTGTGGTTCCCCAGCGAATTAAAGCCACCGGGGTGTCTGGAGAACGTCCCGCCGCGATAACTTGCGCCACGATATTGCCCAGATTATGCACCCCCATATAGATTACAATCGTTTCACTTCCCTGGGCGATCGCCTGCCAATTAACTTGAGGGCGATATTTACCGACAGATTCGTGACCGGTGACAAAGGTTACAGATGAACTATACTGGCGATGGGTCAAGGGAATCCCTACATAAGCAGGTGCGGCAATCCCCGACGTGATCCCCGGAACCACTTCCACCGATACACCCGCCCGAATTAAATCCTCCATTTCTTCCCCACCTCGCCCAAAAACAAAAGGATCACCCCCCTTAAGGCGCACGACAACGGCATTAGTTTTGGCTTTTTCAATCAGCAACTGTGTAGTTTGTTCCTGGAGTAAGGAATGACGCCCACGCCGTTTTCCGCCATTAATTTTTTCCGCCTTGGGGTTAATCATTGCCAAAATCGGCGCACTGACTAAAGCGTCGTAAATCACCACATCGGCATGTTCTAACAAGGTTTTACCTTTGAGGGTAAATAATCCAGGATCTCCAGGACCCGCGCCGATTAAATAGACTTTACCAAGATAGTTGGATTGATTCATGACCATTCAATAAAACCATTCATTTCAATTTGTAGTCCATACCCATTACAAGTCACACTCGTGTAGAATTGCCATATCTGCCATCTCTCTTCTCTCATCCTTCATGCCTATAATCTATGGGGACTTCCCAATTCATCTAGTTACTTAGGATACATAATACTAGCCGAAATGAGGTTTTTGCATTTAAATTATGCGATAGTAACATTTTTAACCGAATGTTGCCTGATAAATCATACCGGATTCGATATAACCCCAAGAGCGATCGCATTTTGTTTGATTTATTGACAGGAGTGCAATGGCGAAACACCCATGCTCTGGAGTTCGCCTTCTGCTACCGTTATGCCATTTTTCCAAAGCTCATACTCACTCAGATCGATATCTTCATTCCACACAATCCCGTAGCCCCCTTGCTCAACCTTAAAGTTCTTGAAAAATGCAGGTTGACGAAGTGGAGCAAACTGAGGATTTCCGAAAAGATGAATAATATCATATTTCTTAACTTCTTGATTCGTAAATTCGATCACCAAGGTGTGATCGTTAATGGCTTTTGCTTGGCAAATTTTTGGGTATTTCATACTAGCTATTTTTAGTCTACTTTAAAGGAGGTAGTTTACAAAACTCTTGAGTATTTCACATCTGTAAAAGATCTTGCTGATATAAATTTGCCCACTCTAGAACTAATTTCTGAGCGCGACTTGGTAAATCTCCTTCAATAATTTCCAATGATCCAATGCTCACTAAGGCATTGTACTCACCATAGATTGCATGAAAATGAGGCGGAGGGTGATCCCCAAAAAACACCTTAATCACAATTCCGTAGAACCGGGCAATCTCTGGCATAATTTATTCAATCATGATTATTGACTTACCCTAATTTTATCAAAGCCTGCGAGGTAACATTGCAGCCATGGCAATCGAAATTGAACGAAAATTTTTAGTTAAAGACGATCAATGGCGCACCCTGGGTCAAGGAATGCTCTATCGTCAAGGTTATATTGCTACCCAAAACCTGACGACGGTGCGCGTGCGTTTAGTCGGAGATCAGGGCTATTTGACCATTAAAGGGAAAACCGAGAGTTTTTCCAGAGTCGAGTACGAGTATCCTATTCCCGGATCAGATGCTCAAGAGATGCTAGAGACATTGTGCGATCGCCCCTTGATTGAAAAAACGCGCTATCGGATCGAGTGTCAGGGTTTAGTCTGGGAAGTGGATGAGTTTATGGGTGAGAATGAAGGATTGATTATTGCCGAAGTCGAACTGACTGATGAAAATCAAGTTTTAGATTTACCCGATTGGATTGGTCAAGAGGTGACGGGAGATCCTAAGTATTACAATGCTAATTTAGTTCGGCATCCATTTAAACAATGGTTATAAGATTGTAGAGACGTTGCATGCAACGTCTCTACAATGTTCTCTGTTCCCTTCCCTAACTAAATTGCTGTATATATTCTGCCGTTATTTCCGGCTTTTCCAGGTGCGGGACATGACCACAGTCATCAATCCATATTAGTTGAGAATTAGGAATAGCCGCTTCAAACTTGTGAGCATATTTTGTTCCCAAAATTCGGTCATCTTTTCCCCATAAAATCAACGTCGGCTGCTGAATTTGGGTAAGTTTTTGACCAAATGGCGGATATCCCCCACTTTTGGTAAATGAAATTAATGCCTGATGCCATCCCGGCATTTCTAGGTGAAGCGCAGCACAAAGTAAAGCATCAACAGAAACAAATGTGGGATCACAATAGGCGTTTTTACTAATATTTTGTCGCACCTGGGGACGGCGCAGAAACTCAACCGCCCAATAATCAAAGGGGGGAAACAACAATTTGCCAATGGGCGGGGGACTGGTGAAACCCGCACTATCCAGCAATACCAGCTTTTTCACCGCTTGGGGATAGGTTAAGGTGAAATCAATCGCCGCCGCCCCTCCCATCGACGCCCCAACTAGAATTACGGGGACTTCTATTTGGGTTTTCCAGAAATAATAAAGATGAGTGGTGATCGCGCTGGCGTTAAACGTGATCTCAGATATTCGATCGGTAAAGCCAAATCCCAATAAATCTACCGCCCATGTTTCCTGGTGTGCAGCTAATTTGGGAAACAGGCGGCGGAATTCAAAGATGGAACTATCAAAGCCATGTAATAACAGGATGGGTGTTCCCCCTTTTCCCTGGTGGACATAAGTGGTGGCAATGGGTTGGGGGTTCAGGGGTGTGAGAATATCTTGGCGTGCGATCGCCTGGGCAAGGGCAATTGAGGTAGACTCAGTAAGCTGCTGGGTTTGGGTGGGAAGGAAATTGGCAAACATGAAGTGAAAATGAGTTTTGACCCAACGCTCAGTTTAATCGGCGGGTTTAAGAACAAATACTGCCTATTATATCAAGGCTTGTTCAATATTGCACTCACCAATAGAAGTAATTTTCACTGAAATCTGACTCTGTTAGCATGTCTGGTTTTGATGACTAAGGCAATCGTGAATACAAACTGATACTCTAGGAAATGTTAATCTGAAGTGTGGTTTTGATTATCTCTGCACTTGCTATGTGTATCAGAACAATATACCACCTGATTGCCCAGAAGTTGAGACAAACGTTCCTGGCAACCCTGTTGATTATCCTCTTTGTTGTGCCAATTGCAGCAACGGTGGGGGTAGGAGGACATTTGCTTTTCAGCAATGAGCAACTTACCAATAAGGTGGCTTCTCAATTATTATCTCACGAAATTAGCGATCGCGCTAAGCCATCCCTCGCCATTGAATCAGCGACTTCTCATCTCAGTCCAATTAGTTTACCCAATCGACCAACAATACAACCCGATCCAGTCAACTCGAACATTATAAATTTTATCGGCAATTCCTCTAGTCATGTAATTTTAGCTAAAACCAACAAATTTTTCCAGCATAACGCTATTAACACGCGCACGACGATTATTTTATGTCTAGGACTATTCGTGACCACGACATGGATGATCCTTTTGATCACACGTTGGCTAAGGAAGTCAACCTCCCATTCGTTTAGCACAGTCCAAGAAAATAATCGTGCTAAGGACTTATTTGAATCGATATTTAATGAATCGGCTGATGCCATTTTTCTGGTCAATGCAGAAACGCTGGTAATTTCCGATTGCAATCGCCGCGCTGTGGAACTCTTTGAAGCCCAAAGTAAGCAAGAATTAATCAATACCAAAGGGTATCTTCTGCAAAAAAAAAGGTTTACGACCGGACAACTGCGTTCTATCGCCAATCAGGTTAAGCGCTACGGCTTTTGGCAGCAAGAGTTAGAATATGTGAGTAAAAAAGGTAACGTATTTTGGGGTAACTTGGCAATTCGACAAATTGATGTGGCAGGTCAGCCAATGCATCTGGTACGGGTGACCGATATTACCCCCCGCAAACAAGCCGAAGTAGCGCTACGGATTCGCCAACGCCAAGACGCCGCGATCGCGCAACTGGGTCAAGAGGCATTAATTGAGGCAGATTTATCACTCTTAATGGATTGGACAGTCACTCTAGTTTCCCAAACGTTGAACGTAGACTATTGCCAAATTCTGCAACGTTTACCCAATGGTGAGGAATTGCTTCTTGTAGCCGGATTCGGTTGGCAAGCGGGATTAGTGGGTCAAGCTAAAGTGAGTGCGGGAAAAGAATCTCAATTCGGTTATAGTTTGGTCTGTTGGGAACCAATTATTGTCACAGACTTACCCACAGAGACACGGTTTCAGGGTTCACCTTTATTCCAGGATCATGGGATTGTCAGTGGGATGAGTACGAGAATTCCCGGTCAAAATCAACCCTTTGGCATATTAGCGGTTCATACCACCCAAAAACGCCAATTCACCGATGATGATATTTACTTTTTGCAAGCCATTGCCAATATCATTGCCACAGCCATTGAACGCAAACGCACAGAGGAAGCCTTACGGGAGAGTGCGGTGCGGGAGAGGGCGATCGCGACAGTTTTGCAACGGATGCGTCAAACCCTAGATATTGACAAGATATTCACAGCGACAACAGAAGAATTGCGCCATGTCTTGAGGTGCGATCGCGTCGCCATCTATCGGTTCAATCCGGATTGGAGTGGCGAGTTTGTCGCCGAGTCTGTGGCGGATGGCTGGGTGACGTTAACCCTTGAACAGCAAAATAACCCTGATCTCAAAGCCGATGCTTTAGAAGAAGAACGTTGTACCCTCAAAAGCTTGGATGGCTCAGAAAACCTCTCGATTTCAAGTTTCCATCCCCAACTTTACCCGCCCTATTCTTGTCCAAACCCTAACATTACCAATCTCCAATCCGATAACTCGCTACAGGATACCTATCTAAAAGAAACGCGAGGCGGTGCTTACAGCCAAGGTGCAAGTTATCGAGTCGTCGAAGATATTTATAACGCTGGATTTACGGACTGTTATATCGAACTCCTTGAACAATTCCAAGCCCGATCCTACATTATTGCTCCCATATTTTGTGGTAAAAAACTTTGGGGATTACTCGCCACCTATCAAAACTCCAGTCCTCGCGCTTGGCGAGAATCAGAAATCAGTGTCGTGGTACAAATAGCCACTCAGTTTGGCGTCGCCGTACAGCAGGCTCAATTATTACAGAAGACTCAGGAACAAGCGTTAGATCTAGAACTCACTTTAAATCAACTCAAACGCACCCAAGCCCAATTGGTTCACAGCGAAAAAATGTCCAGTCTTGGGCAAATGGTTGCTGGTGTGGCACACGAAATCAACAATCCGGTTAGTTTTATTTACGGTAATTTGACTCCTGCTAAGGAATATGTTCAAGATTTAGTTCGTTTGATTCAAACTTATCAAAAGACCTACCCCACACCCACCGCAGAACTTCAACAACTGATTGAAGAAATTGATCTAGAGTTTCTGCTTGACGATTGGCAAAATTTGCTCAAATCTATGCAAATTGGCACCGATCGCATCCGTGCCATTGTTCTCTCGTTAAGAAACTTCTCCCGCTTGGATGAAAAAGAAATCAAGAAAGTTGATATTCATGAAGGTATTGATAATACCCTTTTAATTTTACAGCATCGATTCAAGGCAGCGGGTAATGCCCAAGGGATTCAGGTAATTAAACACTATACTCAACTCCCATTAGTCACCTGTTATGCCAGTCAATTAAATCAGGTATTTATGAATATCTTGAATAATGCGATCGATGCTTTGGAGGATCAACCGTCACCACGAATAATTACTATCTCTACTGAAGTCGATACTGGCAGCAAACAACCAACCACAGATGATGGACAACCGACAAGCGACTTTATTATTATCCGAATTGCCGACAATGGTTCGGGTATCAACGAAGATATTAAGCCAAAAATATTTGACCCATTTTTTACAACCAAGCCTGTTGGTAGTGGTACAGGGTTAGGATTATCGATTAGTCATCAGATTGTCGTCGAAAAACACCAAGGGCAAATCTATTGCACTTCGACTCTTGGACAAGGCACCGAATTTATTGTAAAAATTCCATTGTGATTGGTCATTCGTCATTTGTCATTCGTCATTTGTCGAATATTTCTTGCACTTTATCAGGGCGGGTTTTGCAGCCAACCTAGGGATAACAACCAATATTAGTCCCTAAACCCGCCCCTACTCTTCCCCATCTGACACACCGAGCGAAGTCGAGGTGTTCCCTATCTCCCCCTGCTTCCAGACGTAGCATGCTACGTCTCTACATTGCTTCCCCTGCTCCCCCTGCACCTTTACCGCCACCGCAGTTGTAAATACCCACGTTCAGGTTGCTGCAATTCCTCATCGGTGAGCCATTCAACAGGCTTATACGTCCCGAAAACCCGATCCCACCAATCGACAGCTAAACCAAAATTGTGATGCCACATTTGATACTTATGGTGAACATAGTGAACAGGCATTTTCATCCAGAAACACTTCGTTGGATTTTCGTGCTGTAGCTGATGAGCATAGGCAGAAAAGGCAGCATAAAAAAGTCCACCCAGAAACCAACCGAGTCCAACTTGCCATGAATATAAAAATAAGAGGCACATAACAATAAAGCTACCCCGCACATAATCCCGGAACTCCCACAGTACCCCCTGTCCTTCATTGCGGCGGTGATGATCGCGGTGACGTTCACCAATGCGGGCATTCGCGTGCATCAAGCGATGCATCCAATACTCCACGAAGGAAGCGAGGACAAATGCCAGAACAAAACAGATGATTGGGCTAATCAACTCTTTTTCCTCACACGTTCGACTAATTCATTAAGCGACAATTTGCTTATCAGTATATTATCGGTCATTTGTCATTCGTCATACTCGCTTTCATCGAGAAGCAAGCTACGTCTTATGTCTTTTGTTATACTCGCTTCCCGAAAAGCACTCTAATCGGGGCGGGTTTAGTTATATCAGGGTGACAAGCAAATGTTAATGGTAAAACCCGCCCCTACACACAGGGCGGGTTTTGCAGCCAAGCTAAGGATAACAACCAATATTAGTCCCTAAACCCGCCCCTACTCTCCCCCATCTGACACACCGAGCGAAGTCGAGGTGTTCCCTATCTCCCCTACCCCTGTGCTAAATTCCGGGGTGGAATCGTTCGCCCTTCATAGAATCGCCGTTCCAGCCTACCCAATCCGAACCAGCCGAAGCTAGCAATTAACGCGACTCCAGTAGAGACAATAGCGGCTACCGTTGCCGTTTTATCAAAAAATAGTGCTAATAATGGGATAATTGCCCAAGCCATTGCCCCTACAACCGCAACCCCTCTCCGAATCTGGCGAATTCTCACCAAGGCAGTGCTACAACTTTTACACTTAACCGTATGAGAGTGATACCGATCTAGTAACGTCTCCTGTGATAATCGTGGAGGTAGGGGTTGGTCGGGGAATGGGTCGGCATTGTACTGATTCACCCACTGGCGCAACTCAAACACAAACTGATCGGCTTTTGTGGGTAGGTAAAACGCTTTGCTGAACTTGGAACTCCCGCCTTTGGCAGCCAGGTAACGTTCCTGATAATGGAGAAAAATTTGGTCATCTTCCAGAATCCCATTCTGCCCAATGTGAGAGTACCAGCTCGGCGTGAGTTTAATAAAGAAACCGGGGAGTTTAGACGCAAATTTAAAAGGAAAGCGAGCAAATAGGCGACATTCTCCCTTGCGAATCGGCGTTGCGTACACCACCGTCATGGTTCTGCCAAATTGTTTGGAGGTGAGGTCATGCCACATTAATGTGGGGGCAATAAATGTGGTGTCTTGGCGTCCTAGGGTTCCTTTACGGGGTCCTTGTTCCCAAACCCCTTTAAACCCATGTTTCCCCGATTCGGTGACTTCTAGCTCAACCGGACTGGCATAGGCGCGATCGCTAACAGACCGATGATGGGTAAAGGGAACGTGGCTCACATCTAGCACGTTTTCCAGCAATGTTAAGGCATCGTAGGGTAAGTCCCGAAACGTATCGATACAAACCCATTCCTCCGGGGAATCATCTAAGGGTTCGACGATAGGAACTTTGACATTGGGCGCGTTTTCTGGGTTGCCGGGATAAACAAATAATAGCCCTTGACATTCAGTCGTGGGTAAGACGGTAACGCAGGCGCGTTGCGAGGTTTGGGCACTACTGTTTTCGGTTTGTTGAGGAATGCGATCGCACCTTCCTTCTCCGGTGAATGCCCAACCATGATAGGGACATTCCAGCAGTCCATCTTCAGCAATCCTACCTTGTGACAGAGGTGCGAGTCGATGGGGACATTGATCGTCAAAGACACGCCAGCGATCGGCAACCTTGTCCCACCAGATCACTAAATCTCGACCCAGCAGCGTGAATTGAGTAGGTTGAGACTGATCTAAATCCTTAAGGTAATGAACGGGATACCAGGCTTCTGTGTGATCGAAGGAATTGGTCATGGGTTAGGCAACAGGGTATTCTCAAAGGCTCTTTGTTTCATCATAAAAAATATATTCCGCTTCCCTCCCCTTGCAGGGGAGGGCTAGGGAGGGGTCATATCATGTCGCCCTCAAGAGTTAGGACACATAATTTATGTAGAGACGTTGCATGCAACGTCTCTACAATGGTGCCGAACGTCCTAATCGATGTGTCTATTGCTATATCATTCCCTTGTTTCGTCCCTTCTGCGCTGGAGCCTTTGGCGATATTACATTTTGCTGATAATCTTCTGCACAATCTGTATTCCCGTCACCGCTTGCCAGCCAAACAGTCCTAAAAGCGCCGCATTCAGGGCAATATGGCTATAACGTGCCCAATTATGCCCTTTTTGCATGAAGGGTGTCAGAGACGCTGAGGTGGCAATGATGGCAGTCATACTTAAGCCAACCAGCAAGTGGGGACCAAAAAATAATTTGCCATTGTTGATGTAGGTGACTGCCATTGCTCCGACGGTACTAATCACCATAAAGGCTAACAGGGCTGAACCAATTTGATGATGCTTAATATTGTATTTGCCCTTGACTAGCTCTTTTCGCAGTTCACCTTCTGCCGTTCTCGTCTGTTGAATTTTGATCCCCAGATACAGGGCATAAATGGCAGTTGCCAGCAAGAGCCACATCACTATAGGGTGAAAGAATTGGGAGTAAACTTTAATCGGTTCTGGGATGTCGAAGTTCATAAGCTTCTGGGAGCGATTTAATATACGTGACAAAAGTTAACATAGCATAGCTGCGGTTTCGTCTAAAGTCGGATCACGAAACTGCCTTGCCTCCCAAGAGGTAGATTTTCCCTGCAATTAGACAACAGCGATGATCCAAAACATTGATGGCTTACTGCTGAAAGCCGCCCAAAGTGGCAACTTGACCCAAATCAAAACCCTGTTGAGTCAGGGGGTGAATATCGATACAACTGATCGCGATGGTACAACGGCATTGATGATCGCGGCTCAACGGGGTTATACCGAAATCGTGCGATCGCTCATTGCCACAGGTGCTAATGTTAACCTGCCGCGAAAACGGTACAGGTTAACCGCCCTGATGCTAGCCGTCGCCGCGAATCAGGTGGATGCCGTGGAAACGCTAATTGCCGCAGGTGCTGATGTTAACGCCAAGAATGAAGATGGTAGCACGGCGCTGATGGTGGCGGCACATAAAGATCATCTCAAATTGGTGCAACGGTTATTAGATGCAGGTGCTGATGTCAATATTCAAGATAAAGATAACGATAACGCCCTGAAGCTAGCAGCGGAAAGTGGTCATATTCAAATTGTCAATAGCTTACTCGAAGCTGGGGCAGATGGCACACTCAGTTCAGAGGCATTGCTGCTGGCGGCGAGTGAGGGTCATACTCAGATGGTGAACCGATTGCTGGAGGGTGGGTTTGATGCCAATACTCGCAACGTTGATGGCAGAACCGCTCTCATCCAGGCGGCGGAGTTAGGCTATCTATCCATTATCCAGTCATTGTTAGCCCATGGTGCTGATGTCAATTTGCAAGATGAGGAGGGTGAAACCGCGCTGACGTTAGCGGCGGATCAAGGGCATACGTTGGTGGTTCAGGCTTTAGTCGCGGCTCTTTCGGATGTGAATCACCACAATCCCAGGGGGGGAACAGCGCTAATGGCGGCAGCAGCCGGGGGTCATTGTGACATTGTGAATGTATTACTGGAGGCGGGGGCAGAGATTAATCTCCAGGATGCGGATGGGGAGACAGCCTTACATTTAGCCTCGGTAGAAGGTCATGCTGCGGTTGTGGAGACGTTACTCCAGCGTAATGCTAACGTAGACCTGAAAAATAAGCTCGGTGACACCCCACTGATGCTAGCCGCTTTACATGGTCACACAGAGATTGCGATCGCGCTAGTGCAACATGGCGCTGACGTAAATGCCAGCAATCAAGGGGAAACCCCTCTCACCCTTGCCCTATCTCAGGGATATCCCGAAACGGTAACAGTATTGCTCAAAGCGGGGGCAAATGCCAATCTGACCGATATAAAAGGGAAAACCCTGTTAATGAAGGTAGCTGACCAAGGGGATAGTGAACTGATACGCTCATTATTAGCAGCCGGGGTTGATGTGAATCAGCGAGATAGTGCCGGGGCGACAGCCTTAATGTGGTCAGCCCATCGGGGTTATATCCCTGCTGTGAAATGTTTATTAGACGCAGGTGCAGATGTCACCCTCAAAAATCGGGGGGGCTATACGGCGATGATGATTGCTGAATTTAATGGGTATCCGGAAGTGGTGAGGGTTCTGAAAGCAGCAGGGGCGGCTGAGTAGAAAGGGATAGGGGAGATGGGGAACACCTCGACTTCTCTCGGTGTGTCAGATGGGGAAGAGTAGGGGCGGGTTTAGGGACTAATATTGGTTGTTATCCCTAGCTTGGCTGCAAAACCCGCCCTGTGTGATACTGCTGGTCAATTAACGGAGGGGTCTGACCCGCATTTCTCACAAGTTTTGGCATCTTAGTCCTTGAAACCTTTACCTGACATGATTGTAACCGGAGATGGAGACGTGCCGCTGTATCTAAAAGTCGATTCCGGAAATGTCGATGATAAAAGTGTATTTGTCGAAAGATTAAAAGAGTTTAAAAAACAGTGGACATTTTCGGGAATATATGTTATTGATTGTAGCCGGAGAGCTGATTCAGGAGGCAGAAATTGAGGCTGAACTTAAGAACAAAAAGCAAGCATTAGCAAGTTTATTTGCTCAGCGAATTTGTCAATATCTTGATCAGGTTGATTTGAAATAAGCGATGCCTCTACCCTTCTTACCTATCTACCTATTCAGTAGAGGAGAAATTAGCTTGCATTTCCTGTTCTTGAACAGATTGGCAAATTTGAACTGTGGCATCATGTTACTCAGGATGTGGTGTGGAGTAAACCCGTGAGTTCATCTGAGACTACGCTTTTGTAGTTTCAGCCAGGATTTTTTTAGGCTAAAGCCCTGGCTACAGACTTAACTGGGCAAGGCTACAATAGTACCATAGAATTGGCGAAATTTCTGAGCGCACGTCAGTAGGGCGCACGTCAGTGCGCCCCTACGTTATGGCATAAAAATAAATGAACTAACACGATTTTTTCTTCCTCAATTAACCCAACTCAATGGACTCAGTGATATGATCCAACAATTGCAAACTGACTCAGCCACCGATATTATCTACCCCGACAGCGATGGTCAACCTATGGCAGACAACACTAAACAATTTCGCTGGATTGTGACAGTTAAAGAAAATATAGAAATATTATTTGCGGCTAATGCTGATGTATTCGTAGCTGGCGATTTACTTTGGTATCCTGTTCAGGGAAAACCCAAAGCTTGCCAAGCCCCTGATGTGATGGTTGTCTTCGGTAGACCGAAAGGTGAAAGAGGTTCCTATCAGCAATGGCGAGAAGAGAATATTGTCCCCCAGGTTGTCTTTGAGATTCTCTCCCCAGGAAACCGTGCCAAAAAGATGGCAGAAAAACTCTTATTCTATCAACGTTACGGTGTTGAAGAATATTACATTTATGATCCAGATGACATCGAATTAACTGGCTTATTGCGGTCTGGAGAATGGTTAGACCCCATTGAAGATATGAATGGATGGGTAAGTCCACGATTAGGAATACGGTTTGAACTCACCCCTGATACCCTGGTCATTTATCGCCCCGATGGACAACGATTTCTGACCCCAGTTGAACTCGATCATCTCCGAGAACAGGAACGTCAACGGGCAGAAGAAGAACATCAACGGGCAGAAGAAGAACGTCAACGCGCCGAGGAAGCAATGGCTCAATTGGAACAAGAACAACAGCGCTATCAAGCGTTGATGGAGAAACTACGAGCTAGAGGAATTGACCCAGAACAATTGTAAGGAGGATCGTCAATCATGAGTCAAGTTTCTCTCCGCCAGAGTACGTTAGTTTAGCTAAGGTGATTCATCAAGGCTTAATCCGCTTAGAGGTTCAATCCATTGAGCGAGTCAAGGTGTATGGAAAACAGGTTAACGATGATATTACCGATTGGCATCAAGAATTTGAATTAGTCATTCCTATCCCTCCTAAAAAAAATCCTCCGGGAAGACTTAGCCACTTAATCCGAAAACTCTATACCCCGTTTAATCCAGTCAAACTTTCAGCACTCATAACCTTGACGGCTATTAGTTTAGTCAGCCTCAGTTATATCATATTATAAGGCTATTCAATATAACAAAAATTCAGGTATAATTTGGTACAATAGAGAAATTTTGTTAGGTAAATTGAAACAATACGAAGAAGCATTAGAGTCATACAACCAAGCTCTAAAAATTGACCCTTACGATAGTAGGGCATGGAATAATCGAGGTCTGGTCTTAGAAAGCTTGCAACGGCATGATGAAGCATTCAAATCCTATCAAAAAGCCACCGCGATCGCACAACGTACTACGCAAATTTCGTTTACTTTACAAACGATCGCCAAGCGCCGGAATTTGGAATGTCTCGGTTGAGGCTATGCTTTCCTTGAAAAGCTGTAAGCCATAATGGGTAAGGGTTTTGGCTTAAGTTGACACGGATACCCGCTTGCTCTAATCAACAACTGTGTCCACTCAATTGACTCGGGTCGCCTTTTACTTCGGTCAGGGCGGGTTTAGTCGCATCTTTTGTGAAACCGAAACAGTAGTGGTGAAACCCGCCCCTACACAAACACCAAATTGTCCCCTTGGAGAAATCTTGATTACTATTAAGTCTGGGAAGTTAAACAAGGTAACGCCATGACAATAACCATTTCCCCAGACCAAATTGATCGGATTGTGAGCAATCGACACCATGATCCGTTTGAAATACTTGGGTCTCATCCGGTGGAAGGGGAGGGTAAAACAAGCTGGGTTGTACGGGCTTACCTGCCTAAAGCCGACGCCGCTTGGGTGATTCGCCCCACCGAACGGGAAGAATACCCAATGCAGGCTGTCAGTCATCCTCATTTATTTGAATGTGAGATTGATATACCCGAGTTAGCCAACTATCAACTGCGGATTAAAGAAGGCGAGCATGAACGGGTAGTCTATGATCCCTACGCCTTTCGCTCTCCGCGTTTGACGGATTTTGATGCTCACCTATTTGCCGAAGGAAATCATCATCGCATTTACGAAAAATTAGGCGCTCACCCCACTGAATTTAATGGCGTCCAAGGGGTTCACTTTGCTGTATGGGCACCGAACGCCCGCAATGTCTCCGTTATCGGTGATTTCAATAACTGGGATGGACGCGAACATCAGATGCGCCAACTTGGAAACGGGATTTGGCAACTGTTTATCCCGGAAATTGGCATCGGAGAACACTATAAGTACGAAGTGAAAAACCACGTCGGACATATCTATCACAAGTCCGACCCCTACGGCTTTGAGCAAGAAATTAGACCCCAAACCGCGTCAATTGTCAATAGCCTAGACTACACTTGGCACGACGAAGACTGGCTAGAACGCCGTCGCCATACTGACCCCCAAGAGCAACCCATTTCTGTTTACGAGGTTCACTTGGGTTCATGGCTGCATGAGAGTGCCGAGACTCCGCCCGAATTCCCGGATGGGGAAACTCGCCCTGTGGTGAAAGTCTCCCAGAAACCCGAGGGACGCTTCCTCACCTATCGGGAATTAGCCGAACGCCTGATTCCTTATGTCAAAGAACTCGGCTTCACCCACGTCGAACTCCTCCCCGTTGCCGAACACCCTTATGATGGGTCTTGGGGGTATCAGGTTGCCGGATACTACACCTGCACCTCCCGCTATGGAACACCCCAAGATTTAATGTATTTCATCGACCAATGTCACCAAAATGATATTGGCGTGATTGTGGATTGGGTTCCCGGTCATTTTCCCAAAGACACTCACGGGTTAGCCTTCTTTGATGGCACGCATCTGTACGAACATGCTGATCCTCGCAAAGGGGAACATAAGGAATGGGGTACCCTAGTCTTCAACTATGCCCGTAACGAAGTTCGCAACTTTTTGGTTGCCAATGCCCTATTCTGGTTTGACCGCTATCATATTGACGGGATTCGCGTCGATGCGGTGGCGTCCATGTTATATCTGGACTACGATCGCAAAGACGGGGAATGGGTACCGAATCAGTACGGGGGTAACGAAAACCTAGAAGCCGCCGACTTTTTGCGCTATCTGAATTATCAGATATTCGGCTACTATCCCGGCATCCTCTCCATTGCCGAAGAATCCACCGCTTGGCCCCTCGTTTCTCGTCCCACTTACCTGGGTGGTTTAGGCTTCAGCTTCAAGTGGAACATGGGCTGGATGCACGATATGTTGGATTATTTTGCCAAAGATCCCCTGTATCGTCCCTACCACCAAAATAACGTCACCTTCAGCATCATGTACGCCTTCAGCGAAAACTTCATGCTGGCGCTATCCCATGATGAAGTCGTACATGGAAAAGGCAACCTGCTGAGTAAAATGCCGGGAGATGACTGGCAGCAATTTGCCAATCTCCGCTGCTTATACGCCTACATGTACACCCATCCCGGTAAGAAAACCCTATTTATGGGCATGGAATTTGGGCAACGGAATGAGTGGAATGCTTGGGCAGACTTAGATTGGGGCGCGTTGCAACATGCCCCCCACCAACAACTGAAGCGGTTTATGGCGGATTTAAATCACCTTTACCAAAGTGAACCCGCCCTCTATAGCCAAGACTTTTCTCATCAAGGGTTTGAGTGGATTGACTGTAACGATGCGGACAATAGTGTTGTCTCGTTTATTCGCAAAGCAAAAGACTCGGATGACTTTATCGTCACCGTCTGTAACTTTATCCCTCAACCCCATCCCAACTATTGGGTAGGTGTCCCCGAACCCGGTTTCTATGCTGAAATCTTGAACAGCGATGCTGGAGATTACGGCGGTAGCAATATGGGGAATATGGGCGGTCGCTGGACAGGGGAATGGTCTCACCCCCGGTGGTCTCATTACATTGATTTGTGCCTACCTCCCTTAGGCGTTTTGATTCTGAAATTGAAGTCACAATAGTTCATAGTTCATCGTTCATTGTGACAGCATCCCATTGCCCGTAAAAATAGGAAAAGTTCGCGAACATAATTAGCAGACAGTGGGCGCACAGCCATGCATCCTTACCCCAAAACCCTCTGCGCCCCTCTGCGCGAACCTCTGCGTCCCTCTGCGTTGAAAAAT
>NZ_JAVJQP010000202.1:0-20134 GCF_040218875.1 Coleofasciculus sp. D1-CHI-01 | reverse complement strand
TTTTCTAGAAGGATATGGGCGACGAGTTCAATTTTCTGTGTTTGAATGTTTTTTGAGTTTAGACCAGATGCGCCAGCTTTATGAAAAGGTGAAAAAGTTAGTTGAGCCAGTGGAGGATAATGTGCGATTTTACTGGATATCGGAGGAAGCGGTTTCGAGGGCGTTGGTGATTGGCTCAGAAGCACCCCAACCGCCGCCAAAGTATTATGTTATCTAGGTTTGAGGGAAATTAGGGGTGATTTTTAGTTGGTGAATCGACACCACTCGCCAAATCGCCGAAACCCTATATTTTTCGTTGAGTGGTGTCGATGCCTTACAGGGAAAGGATTTGCGGTATGTATTTTGAGCAATTTTGGGCAGGATGCATTATAATTTCAGCAGTGGTGTCGATTGGGCGGTTGAAACCCTTACTGGGCAAGGGCTGCTAGACGAACTCCCTACCGATTGGGTTAAATCGGATTAGTTGGAAACAATTCATAGCCCATGAATCCGTTGGAATTACCGCTCCCCTACCGATTGGGTTAAATCGGATTAGTTGGAAACCCAATATTCATAGGGAATTTTCATGGTTTAAACCCCTACCGATTGGGTTAAATCGGATTAGTTGGGTTTCCTTTGTCAACCCAACCTACAAGCATTACACCGTGGGACTTTAGCTTAATTCATAAGACTTTATTGTCACTTTAAGTACGGGAGAGCCGACTATTGTAGTGGTTGTGGTGAAACTTACAAACTAGAAAACTTATCAATATGTGTCGAATGCCGTAACGTCTATTGCTATCGTTGTGCCAGTAATTCTTGTACCTGCGGTGGAGAATTAGTAGGCTAGTCTAGTCGGTAGAGAGTAGAGAGACGTTCCGCCGGAACGTCTCTACAAAAGGGAGGATGGGTGTAATTTTTGTGACAATCAGGAGTTACGCAAAAACGCCACATATAGTAGGGGCACGGCATTGCCCATCCGTGTCAACTTAAGCTCAACCCCTCACCCCCAGCCCCTCTCCCCAGCGTGCTATGCATTACCCAGATGTTTCTTAAACATTGCGCGATCGCACTCCCTCCCCCAACCCGTCAAACCCCCAACGGAAACCGTCTCAGGGTCATCAAAGTGTTAGCGCCAGTCTCTGTGAGATGATTAGGGTGGCGGATGAGGAAGAACTAGAAGCCGCTATGCTGCTTTCTTGTCCGTCGTATGGAGAGGGCGTCAAACAGAGGTTGAACGGGTTAAATCGACTCTTTGACTCCCGAACAGCGGGTTACATCTGAATTAAAATGACTGGAAAGTAGGAGGACAAGCAAACCGATGAGTTTAGTTATTTCTGATGAAATTATTAGGGCAAGTGGATTATCTGAACCGGATTTCCTCTTAGAAATTGTTCTGCTGCTATTTAAGCAGAAAAAAATCAGTCTGGCTAAGGCAAGTCATTTGCTAGGGATGCCCCGGATTCGGTTCCAGCACGAATTAGCGTCTCGTCAGATTCCGATTCACTATGATGTGGAGGATTTTGAGACAGATTTAAGCAATTTACGGGCAGCAGGACGATTGTGATTATTATTAGTGATACATCTCCTATTACTAATCTGGCGGCTGTCGGACATTTGTCTTTATTGCAGCAACTCTATGGGGATATCATTATTCCTGAGAGGGTTTATCAGGAACTGACGGGTGCAGGGGATTCGATACCTGGATGTCGTGAAGTTCAGACGTTGGCGTGGATTTCTGTCCGTTCGGCGGTGAATCAGGAACAGGTGAGGTTGCTACAAGATAAGTTGGATGCTGGAGAGGCGGAAGCGATTACTTTGGCGGTTGAACTAGATGCCGATTGGTTATTAATTGATGAGGAGTTAGGCAGAACAATTGCCGCCGAGTATCAGATTCAGTTTACTGGGGTGTTGGGGATTTTAATCGAGGCGAAATATCGAGGGTTGATTACACAGGTTAAACCCCTATTAGATGAGTTGATTAGAACAGCCGATTTTTGGGTGAGCGATCGCCTTTATTCTCGTGTCTTGCAAATGGCTGGAGAAGCAGGGTAATGATTGTCCTCTTCTTACATCAAAGGGCTGGGGGTGAGGGGTTGAGCTTAAGTTGACACCAATGGGCATTGCCGTACCCCTACAGGTAGTGCCTGTGCTGCTTCGTACTTCTCCAACAGCATTGTAGCCTTTGGCAGAATGCTAACGTGAGTAGCGCTATCTTGGACAGCTTCAAGGTCTAAGCTGCACTCAATTCCCTTGTAGTAAAAGAAAACCCCCCTTCCAGCCATAGGTTTTAATACGAGTAACAAACAAGCAAAGGATGCCAAACCTTTATGGGAACCAATCGTCGGGTACTCATTCTTGCCGATAGCGACAATACGTTCTTAGCTGCACAAAGCTTTAACCGCAGGCTGGACTGGCAAAAAGTCCGCGACTACCTCGCTGACCCCAGAGAAGGTCGAGAACTGATTGAAATGGTCATTTACGTTGGACTACCTCCAGCCAGGGAACGGTTTGAAGAACAACGTAAAAGTAAAGAAAAATTCATCTATTGGGCAAAAAGTAACGGCTTCTTAGTCGTGCAAAAGGAAGGTAAAACCAAAGGCGATGATTATGAAACCAACATTGATATCGTCATGGCAATGGATGCCATTGAACTCGCCTTAGAAGTTCGCCCCGATATTGTTGTCTTAGTTACCGGAGACTCTGACTTTGCCTACCTTGCTGAAAAACTGAGACGGCGGGGAATGCGCGTCGAAGTGGCTTCTGTTGAACAATCTCTTGGCAATGACCTCAAAGTTGCTGCGAGTAGCATTGTCGATTTAATCGGAATTTTCGATAGCTTTGAACCGCAAAACAACCAGCAAAACTTCCACCGAATTGGTCACACGAATGTCTTTGATTAAATTTGAGGAGGTGAAACCCAGATTAGGGAGTAGGAACGTATGGAAACTATCAACGGAAAATTAATCATCGAAGCGGATCATCAGTTAGAAAACCTCACTCAAACCATTGAAAATCTGGCTCAACAGATTGAAGCCTTAGAGTTGAACATGAGAGCTATGAGCAAAACAGAAAGAACCGAATATCGTCAACAGATTACCTCCATTAAAGTATCGTTACAACAACTAGAGCGATATTACAACCGCCTGCTGTCTACTGCCATTTTGACAGTGATTGGTTTAGTCAGTTGGTCGATTTGGTTAAATTTCACTCAAAATCCATCTCCAGCGCAACAGCCGCATTCAAAAGTAGCGATCGCCCGAATTCACCCGACCACGAGTTATTAAGAAATAAGCCATTAAATCGAATGGCACGCTCAATAAGCATTGTGAGATCACCAAAACTTTTGATCTGCCGTAGCCGTAGGGTGGGCATTGCCCACCAGCATACCAGTCAGTAACATTTCCCTTAAGTAGGTGGACACAATTAAAGATTAGGCAACAGGCAATAGTACAGCTATAGCACCCAATTCAATAGTCGTGGTGCGTTAGCGTAACGCACCCTACATTCTAAAACAAAGGAGATTGTCATGAGAGCAGTTGTTAACGGTAAATTAATCGATTTACCCAATGGCGCAACCGTTGAAGACTTGAGAAATAACTTTCCCGAAATTGGCAATGATGATGTCATGGAAGAGGGGTTTGGTGGCACGAAACCCCTCAAAGAAAATGAAGCCCTCAAAGAAGGCTCTAAAGTTTGGACGGTTCCCAAAATTGTAAAAGGATAAAGGAAACAATGACAGTTAGAGTGAATCCCGGTCAAACCGATTTTAAACCCAGTACGAGACTCTTGTCTGAACTCAAACTTTTGGAGAAAGTGGCAAAGACTGTACTTGTTGGCAGTAAAACAGTTGGTGGTATTCAATATACCGCTGTTCTGGTCAAAGGAATGCCCCTATCCTCTCAGAAATTCCGAGTGTCTAACACAGATGTCTTATTCTTACTTCCCCCCGATTACCCGCGTCTTCCGCCAATTGGTTGCTATCTAAACTACCCGTGGAATACCGTAGGACAGGGCGACCATCACTTTACTCACCAAAGCTATTATGGCGCACCGTTTTTAAGCGAAGAAGGCTGGTATTGGTATTGCGTTGGACTCGGTGGCGGATTTAATCGAGATAGATGGCTGAATGCTTGGCGTCCTAGTCGCCAACCTGAACAAGGACACAATCTGGCGACATTATTTGTCACCGCACGCCACGCGATTAATACCGATGATTGAGTAGTAAATTGTAGGGTGGGTTAGGCGATAGCCGTAACCCACCAAGGCTCAAGAAATGGTGCGTTACTGCTATCCAGAAACTGTAGGGGCGCATGGCGTGCGCCCGGTTTAACCGTCTACATCCGACATCCGATGCTGTTGGGTTTCCTGTCGTCAACCCAACCTACAATCTGTAAACGCTACTAAAGAAATGGTGCGTTACGCTTCAAAGATAGCACCCTACATTCTACATCCAATATCCGATAAGCTGTCATGCATTTAAATTGGGAATGGGTAGTGAGCAAGATGCTCACACTACAAGGATTTTGCTTTTCTTGACATTACGGTTTAAATGCCGAACAGCTTATCCGACATCCGAAATTTGATACACATAGCCTTTCTGAAAAACTCATGAACAACTTGAAAAAATCACCCCAAATGTCTCTACACATCCCACCCAAAATGTGGCATCAATTTTACCGCGCTATGCAGGATGCTCGCACGACGAATGAAGAAGTGATTGGTTTTTTATTCTGCAAACGTCATCAGGTATCTAAACAACAAGTGAGATATCTGCCTCAAGCGTGGGTGGTTCCCTCTCCCGATTGCTACGAACGTCAATCTGCGAGTGGGTTAGTGCTTAAACAGGAATTTCACCGTTACTTAATTGAGACATTTCTGGCAAAGGAAAAACTCGATGTGGTTCATATTCATACCCATGCTGAATCAGGTAAGCCTGAATTTTCTAGCGTGGATGACCATTATGAATCAGAATATGCTCGGTTTCTTTCGTCTCACTTCCCCAAAAAGCCGCGTTTAATCTCTGGAGTGTTTGACGAAACCTTACAACAGTCTCAATTCCGCATCTGGGATAGAATTGGACAGTCATTTGAGCCGATTCACTGTTCCCAATCCTGGTTTGAACTCACCCCTGGTGTTAATATTTCCAACCAGACAAACTTAATGTTTGCCCGTCAACAGGTTTTTGGTGAAGGGGTACAAAACCAACTGGGTGAACTCACCGTTGCTTTAATCGGCTGTGGGGGTATTGGGGCAATTTTTGCCGAACTGCTGGGACGTTTAGGGGTGAAAAAATGGGTATTAATTGACCCGGATCACATCGAAGCCGTTAACCTGAATCGTCTCCCGGCTGCGACTGAGGATATGGCAAGCCAGCAATGGTACAAAGTCCATTATGTCAAGCACCTGATCAAACGCATTTATGCCACGGGTTCTCATGTCAAAGCTATCCCCGCATCGATTACCGATGAAGCCGCTAAACAGGAAGTCGCAGCGGCTGATTTAATTGTCGTCGCCACGGATAACCACTCCTCCCGGCAAGTTGCTCAAGAGTTAGCCTTAAACTATATGCGTCCCCTGGTATGTCTAGGGACTCACATCGACATCAAACCGGATAAGACGCCACGGATGTATTGTCGCATCACCGTGCCACCCTTGGGCGGTGGGTGGTGTTTAATGTGTGGCAATATGATTAACTTGCATCGTGCAGCCTTAGAGTCGGCGGCGGAGGAGATTCATCATCTGGCTAATCGAGTCGGGTATGTAGAAGGCATCGGCGACCCAGCCGTATTCTGGTTAAATAGCCTGTGTGCGAGTACGGGAGTTGGAGTTATCCACAGTCTTGTCAGTGGCTTTCTGGATGCCGATAATGGTTTGGACTGGATTTACGAGTTTCCAGGGTCGAATTGGCATAAGACGAATCCTGAGTATTTGGGGAGTTGTGGTTGCTATTTTTGTGGGGGTTGATACCGAGTTGCGTTCTATCATGTCATTCTGAGCGGAGCGAAGAATCTGGACAGATGCTTCGCTACTGTTCCTTCGCTTTGCTCAGGACTTCGCTCAGCATGACAAATTCTACCTTAGACTGCAACTTGGTATGAGGCGCAAACACATTGAGAGGTTTTGTCGGTCGAGTCCTCAAATTGCCAGGAGTGTTAACCTTTGGAAATGGGCTTTTCCAGCTAACTGTATACTGTTGGCATCAGCAATCAAAACGTACTAACAGTAATGTTGCACCTCCAACTTAAAGCGTTTGTAGTCAGCGCTTTAGCGCTTATGGCACTAAAGTGCCGACTACGAACCGAACCCTGCGCTTATGGCACTAAAGTGCCGACTACGAACCTACTACGAACCCGGCGACATTTAAGTTAAGGCTGGTGGGCATTACCCACCCTACAATACTGTTACCTTTAATCAAAGTCCACCAACTTAGGACTGGCTTATGAACACAAACTGTTACACTGTGATTACCTTTGCTCCCGTACAGGGTTTCATTGAGAAATCACGCAAACTGCGGGACTTATACGGCAGTTCTTTTCTCCTTTCTTATTTAGCTTGTGCAATTTGCCATGCCGCCCAAAAACATGGCTGTCGGGTTGTCTCTCCAGCATTAATTAATGTGACCCAAGGTACACCCAACCAAATTATTATCGCTGGAAATTTATCCAAAAACATAGCTGAAGCGGCTTTTAATCAGGCTTGGCAAACAGTTGTCGAAACCTGTCAGAAATATATCGAGCAAGCCTTAAACACCTTTACTTATACCTGGCAACGGGAATGGAATGCTTGGTCAAATCATGCCTGGGAATTTTTTTGGACGCAAAGCACCGATGAAGAATTGAGTCAAGCCAAAGCAACTGACATTACGCTAAAAGATGTCACCCTAATGACTCACGCTCGCCGTAAACTGAATCAAGTTAAAACCCAACGAAATTGGATAGCGATTAACTGGCAAGGAGAAAGTTCAACCTTATCGGGGATGGGAGCGATCGCCTACCCTCGGATGACCGATAAAACCCATCCCCTTAACTCTAGCATGGCTGAACAAACTCAGGATATTAATCAGTTTTACCACCAACTGAGCCAGCACTTAGGAGAATCCATTCTTGATCCGTCTGAACGCTTAAGTATTCCAGAACTGATTAAACGGTTAATCACGTTAGATGCTATTGCCAATCAATTTATTTCTGAAAAAGACCTGCCGAGTATTGAAATCCCTCAAAGCTTTGTTGACTTAAACCGATTTGACAATAAATTATGGGCAGGATACTTTCAGGGGGATGGGGATAAGATTGGCGACTATTTGCGCCAGTTAAAAGAAAAAGGGGCAGATGAAGCCGACTCTCTCCACACCTTTAGCCAAGCGATGATGGAATGGGGTAAAAATCTCAAATATTATTTACCTCCGACTCAAGCAGAGCGAGTCAAACGGCGGAATTTAGATGCTGATGGACGGATTATCTATGCCGGAGGGGATGATTTTCTCGGTGTTCTCTACCGAATTCCTGAGCCAAATCAACCGAAATTAACCGCTCAAGATTGCCTCAATTGGTTCTATCAATTCCCCCAAATTTGGCAACAACATAAACACAAGATTACCGTAAGTGTCGGCTTAGTTTGGGCAGCCCCTAGCGTCCCCCAACGAGATGTGCTACAACACTGTCGAGACGCAGAAAAATCAGCCAAAAACAAGGGACGCGATCGCCTCGCTATTCGGATTCTATTTAATAGTGGCAATTATCTGGAATGGGTTTGTCCTTGGTGGTGTTTGCAACAGTTCCTAGAAAGCTATCAAGACAGAGAGGGAGACACCTTAGCCGTGCTGCAAGAAAAGCCCAAAGGGAATAAGACAACCCCCAACTGGACACATTTTTATAATGATGTTGCCACCCTAGAATCTCGCCATGCTTTTCAGGGGCAAACTCAAATTGCCCTGGGGTTGTTTGAGCTTTACTTTAGCCCCGAAAATCGCCAATGTTTAGAAACCCATTTGTGGGATACAGGGGATGCTGATCATCAACAAAAAACAGGAATTTTAGGCAATCAACCCCATGTCCAAGAAAAGCAAAACATTAAGGCTTTAAACAACTGGGTGATTAACTTGGCTAAAGTGGGGTTTCATTTGTCCTCCTCAGTCACCGAGAATGCTTAACCCTAGCCCCTTACAGTATTATGTTTAGTCACCTGATTATTATCCAACCCCTTGGTTTTCTCTATGGTAGTGCGGGTCCCTTCCTTTCACCCGATAACCTAGTTGGGCGATCTGGAAATAGCTTTCCGCCTAGTGCAGCAACAGTATCGGGATTATATGCGGCTAAATACAGTCAACCGGGAATCAACAAAAGAGGGGAAACCACCCAACAATTAAACTTACCCGATTTAACCCTAGCCGGACCCTTTTGGGCGTATACTAAGGATACTCAAAACTTTTATGTTCCGACTCCCTTTAACTATTTAGCCGAAATGAATCCCCCACACGATGAGGAAAAAATTCGTCAAGGGAAAATCATTGAAAAATTAACCTGGAACAGCGAAACCCAACAATGGCAACCCCTCAAATCGGGTAAATTTGATACGGAAACTTGGCTACCAATTAACCAATGGGAGAAAGCGGAAACCGTTTCTAAAGCGCCTTGGCAATATTTACCTCATTTACACCCACGTTTAGAAACCGAACAACGTCGAGTTGATGCTAGTTCGGAACAGGGAAGTTTGTTTTTGGAAAATTCAATTCAAATGCATCCCGATACCTGTTTAGTGTATTTGACCAATACCTTTCTTGATGACGGTTGGTATAGGTTTGGCGGTGAAGGACATTTAGTTGAGGTACAGTGTCAACCGATTACCAATGAAACGCTTTTAGGACGATTAAATAAACCTGTAGGAAATAATTTTGCCCTAATCACGCCTGCGGTGTGGGGTTCTAATCGCTTGTCTTACCGATTTCCTACTATTAGGCAAGAAAAGGACTGGATAACAGCACCGGAATGGGAAAATGCCCAAGTTTTCACCGAACGTCCTCGTCCTTTTCGCTATCGGTTAGGGGGAACAGGAGATACCAAACGCCTATCTAGGGGACGTTATGCGATTCCCCCTGGAACCGTTTATGTATTGGAAACAGGGATTCCTAAACCTTGGTTTGACTGGGATAAATGCTGGTTTCCTGATGAAGGGTATTCCTATAAACGTTGGGGATGTGGATTAGCGTTACCCCTGTCATAGTTTTGGATTTAATTTTTTTGGAGAGTTAACCATGTATCACAAAGCTTACGGCATTATTGAAACCCAAGCCCCCCTTCATGTGGGTGCTAGTGCGGGAGAAGAAACGGGAAATTTGAACCTAATTTTTCGAGACCAATTTACCCAAACTGGGATAATTCCAGGCAGTTCAATTCGGGGACGATTTCGGGCAGATATGCGGAATCCGGCGATGAATAATGGCACGCGATCGCACACCGAATCTCGCTATAATGATGTGGCGCTTTGGTATGGTCATGAAGCTGTTGCTAACCCCAACCAAAAAGATTGCGGGACAACTGAAGCTTTAGTTAAGTTTGAATATGCCTCGTTGGTTTGGTTCCCTGTATTTTCTCCAGGACAACCGATTGTTTGGGTTAGCTGTCCATCCCTGCTCAAACGCTATCAGAAAGTTGCTGAAATTAACGCCAAAGTTCCTGATCCGTACACGGCTGATCCGGAGTTAAAAGCCCGTGTTGTCCCCGGAACGACTGAAAAGGTTTTATTCTTTAATCTGGGGTTTTTAGGCATTGAACACCATGAAAGTTTAGCCGATTGGATACCCGTTGGCGCAGATGTGCAGGTCAAGCAATTAGTTGTGGTTGATGACAATGATATCGCCAGGTTGCATGATATGGGATTGTATCGACAAAGCCGGATTAAGATGCTGGAGGATATGAAGAAAGTCGATACGAAAACCGGGGCATTTTTTAATGTGGAGGCGTTACCCGTGGCGAGTATTTTAGCGTTTCCTGTGGCATTAAAACAACTCGGCTGGAAACCCTTTGGAGAACCCAAACCGAATCAGCCTTATTCCCAAGAACTTTATTTTGGTGGGTTGGAATCAATTGGATTTGGTCGCTGCAATGTGACTTTAGCTGGGGAAGCGTTTTCCCCGCAGCAAACTGAGACTGAAAAACAGGAGGTTTAAGTTAATGGCTTGGAAATACTATAGTTTAGTCGAAGATGGGCGAAAGTTTTACAGTTTAGATCAAATTGCCCAAACCTTAGTTCTAGATGCCAGACAACGCGATCGCCAATCCTTAAATCAATCCTTTAAAATGCGGGAAGCGGTAGCTTATGGATTAGAACGGTTTTGGGGCGAACATCTGCGGCTAAAGGGAAAGTCGAAGAAAAATGGGGATGAATTTGACTGTAAAGGGGAATATTGGAAAGCCACCTGGGATGCTTTAGTCAGCATTATGCAACCCGCAGGGGTAGAAATTCCCAATGATTCGGTTAATGTGAGAAATCCTAACACGGTGCAAGCCATGGCTGAAAAGTTATGGTCAATTACGGTAGAAGATCAGCGAATTATCTTAGCCGTACTGACTCAATTATGCGATGCGATCGTATGGTGGACACAGCGCTATAAGGGACCCGGTGATTTGTCGAGTGATCAGGAGAATTAAGTAGGTGGAAAAACCTCTCCCCCAACCCCTCTCCTACCAGGAGAGGGGAGTAAAATCACAATTTTTTACTGTTCCCCGTTCCCCGTTCCCTAATCTCAGGAGAATTCAACATGGTTAATATAGCCAATGCAGCTCAATTAGTGCCGTTGATGTTTCAGGCGCAAATAAAAGGGCGATCGCAACTTCAATACATCAATCAAGAGGCTGAGGTACAAGATTCCCAACGATGGGCGTCTGAGTGGACAAAAGAAGCCTATTCCCAGCCACCTGATCCGGGTAAAACTGTTACGACGAGAACCTATAAAATGCAGTGGCGGTTTGTCACCAATGGCGGACAATTTGAGGGAATTATTTTCCCGGCGCTGGGTGCCTTTGGCTTGCCCTTTTATCCCGGTAGCAGCATGAAAGGATTGTTTTGTCAAGCTTGTACTTCAGAACAAAAGCAACGCTACCGCTTGACGAAAAATAGTGATGAACCGAGTTTATTACGGTTTCATGGCGGCTATCCGGTGAATGATTGGAAGCAAAATTTAGTCGATATTGTTCACCCGCAGCAGAAATGGCAGGTACAGACTCATAACACTCGTGAAAAACCACCTAATGAGACAGGATTTGCTTTAATTTCCCTGTCGGAACCTGCGATTCAGTTTGGTATTTCTAGCCAGTTACCGGATACGGATTGGCAGGAAGTTTGGGCAATTTGGGAACGGGCGTTAGGGTATGGAATGGGTTGTCGCACCAGCAGTGGCTATGGATTACCCAAAGCGCGGTTAACGGAGTCGGGAGAGGAAGAGTATCCGATTCCGATTCAAGGGCAACAATTATACAAGGCATTTTTGAAAGGAGAAGGGCAGGCACCTCAATTAATTGGTGGAGAAAAAGAATTTCGTCCTAATGTTTTTCGCGGGAGTTTGCGGGGGCACGCCTTGCGAATTTTCGGCGGGTTAACGAATCAGAAAACAGCCGAGGCGTTAGTCGAAAATTTGTTTGGCGGAGTGAATGATGGCGGAACCCAGGGGTTATTAACCTGTGCGTTTAAAACATCGGATTTACAACTGGGTACGTTTACAGAGGGGTATGGTGAACCCACGTATAAAGTGGCTGGCGAGTTACGTTGGCTGTTGATGTCGCCTCGCCAATTGGATGAAAGCAAGCAGCAAACCTTGAAAAAACTGTTGCCAGCTTTAATGCGGTTTGCTTTGCTATTTGGCGGGTTTGGGAAGTCGTGGCGACGGGCAGATCATCGGCAATTTTATCAGGAGTATTATCAACGTAGGAAACCTCTGATCGGGTGTCATTGGCAATGGGACAAAACGTCATTAACTTATGGGGCTAAGGTTTCTAGTTTAAATCAGGTTGGGCGATTTATTGATCAGGTAAGGCAAATTGCTTCAGAATGGATGCAGTTGCAGGGGGTAAAACCGGATGAAAGGAATCACGCTAACTGGCGAGAAGCATGGTATCCGGATGGTGTGGAAGTCTGGGGACGTTTGGCGGAGGGTGCTGAAGATTGTGTGGCTATCAAGTGGTTGCACGAAGCTTATCAAAGAGCAAATCGCCGATTCAGGGAAGCTGAACAGAGTATTAAGCAAAGTTCGGTGACGGGGCAAATTAGTCAAGTGGGAAGACTCTGGCATCGGATGTATCCGGTGGTGAAGTTGGTGGATAATCCAAAGAATCCAGGGAAGAAGAAACCCAGGAGTACGCCTAATTATTTGGAACTGTTGACGATTTTTCCGGATGATTCGCGTAAGTGTGATGATTTTCTGGATTTCCTGGATACTGAACCTGAAGGGTTTCAACGGCTTTGGTGAAGTTAAAACAGCACTCGAATCCCGTCAAGGTATTGTGGGTTCTAGGTTTGAGGGGAATTTTCAGTTCTTCATCTACACACCTCGGCAAATCGCCGAAACCCTATATTTTTCGTTGAGGTGTGTCGATGGCTTACAGGGAGAGGGTTTGCGGTATGTGTTGGAGTCAATTTTGGGCAGGATGTGTTAGACTTTTTGGAGGTGTGTCGATTCGGCGGCTGAAACCCTTACTGGGCAAGGGCTGCCAGACGAACTCCCTACCGATTGGGTCAAATCGGATTAGTTGGAAACTTTCATTTACAAACCCTCTCTTAGGGCTGTTATACCCTACCGATTGGGTCAAATCGGATTAGTTGGAAACACCAGGATATCAATCTCCTGTTGCGCGTGGTCTAGACCCTACCGACCATCAGCAATCTAGAGCGCCAGTCCAGAAATCAAAATCGATACTACAATCTCCCAAAAACCGTAACAAAAACTACGCAATCTCCCATTTAGTAGAGACGTTCCGCCGGAACGTCTTTACTAAATGATGTGTCCTAACCGTTATGGCTGTTGAAAGAGGGATATCTGGTTAAGCAGCAACTAGCTCATTGAGTTGCGATTCGCACTTTTGAAAAACATAGTTTACAGCAGCAAATAGCCGCTCCAAATCCTGAATCAGGTAGCGATTTCTATTTTGAGTAAATGAATCTTTTGCTAGCTTTCCAAATTCCCAGTCTTTCCCATTCGAGACAATACCGAAAATAATGACAGGCAGTTCATCATTCAACTTTTGCGCCGCCACCATTTCGGCAAGGCACTGCGCCCAACCTTCAGCAAATTTATCTTGTTTTGCTTCAACTAATAGAAAATAAGGCTTGTCAAATACGACTTTCCCTAATGGGGAGCGTTTCGCCAAAATATACTCAGGAAACCCGGAAAGATTCTCATCATAGATTAAGGATTTATGTCCCCACAAAACAAAGTTACTCCGATAGCATTTCCACACTTCCTTAAGGATTGGATAAATTAGATTCTCACAAATCGAAAATTCTGAAGCGTTGGGGACTCCATCCTGCATAACAGTTTGCAAGTCTTCACGGAAGTAATCAGGGATACTAAATTCAATCTCTTCCATGAAATTAGCTTCAGTGTAGGTGATTTGAAATTCTTTGAGAACTGAACTGATATCTTTATAATTACTGAAAGCCATCTTGACCTCTTCAGATGATTGAGCGGTTGATTGTGTATTGCCTGGTGTTAGGTAGCTTGCTTTGGCGATTGTTCAGGTATTTTATCATTGAGAGGTTCGATTAATTTTTGACCATTGAATCGGGCGCAAGTATGAGCGCCCCTACAGTTTCCGGGCGTAATTCTAATTCATCAAATAAGGTGTGCCACGCCACTACTGGACTGACACAGCTAAAATAGGGTTTTGTTTGTAGTAAGCACTTTAGTGCTATAACGCTTAGATGGAGAGGGCTGAAGCCCTCACTACGAACCAATTCTAATTCATCAAATAAGGTGTGCCACGCCACTACAAGCATTACTCAAATCCCGTTAAAGTATTATGGTATCTAGGTTTGAGGGCAATTTTCAGATGTTCATCGACGCATCTCGGCAAATCGCTGAAACCCTATATTTTTCGTTGGGATGCGTCGATGGCTTACAGAGTAAGGGTTTGAGGTATGTGTTTTGTTCAATTTTTGGGAGGATGTGTTAGACTTTTTGGAGATGCGTCGATTCGGCGGCTGAAACCCTTACTGGGTAAGGGCTGTCAGACGAACTCCCTACCGATTGGGTTAAATCGGATTAGTTGGAAACACAGTTTGTGTTGGTAATTCTCCCTGTATTTGGCAGCCCTACCGATTGGGTTAAATCGGATTAGTTGGAAACGGTAGGTGGGCATTGCCCACCCTACGTAGAGCAACCCCCTACCGATTGGGTTAAAATTCCCTATTCCCTATTCCCTATTCCAGTTGGAAGCCCCCTTTTCCAATAAGCAGATAGCTTAGAAGAAATCCTGATTGTGGCGGGGATAGGCTATGAACTTAGAATTCGACTGGTTGCGGCTCGGATACAAATGGATTTTTAACCAGAAGTATCGCCTCCATTTAACCGGATTTCGTCCAGAGGTTATTTGTTTCATTCAATCGACTGATCCCGAAAAGAAATATCTGTTAGTGCAGCCCCTTCAGGATCAGTCTATCTGGATGCCTCCCCAAGAAGGAATGCATCTAGAAGAGAGTCCCAAAACCGCTTCAATGCGCTGCTTGAAGACAGAATTGGGACTAAGCGAATTGCAAATTCAATTTAGACGTAGTATTTGGGTAGGCAAGCGTTTATTCCCTGAATATCGCCGAGACGAACGTGACTTAATCTACTCTGTGCGCGGATGGGTAGACAAAAATAGAATGATAGGAAAAGCTTATTTTGCCGCACTCATCATTGCAGATAGCAAGGCGATAATTCAGCCAAACTCAGCAGAAATCTATCAGTCTCAGTGGATGAATACCCGTGAATTGCTCCAGCAAATTAAGACAAATCCCCCAGACAAACAGAAGATTCTGCGCCAAGCTTGGATAAAATTAGTCGTTAGGGTGGGCTACAAATCTCTGAGGTAAGAAGGTGAGGAGACATTAGAAGCGATCGCTTCATCTTCATCGCCGCCGTCTTCTAAGACTAAAGCGGCGACACTGATCAAATGAGAGATATAAGGAATACCACTGCCTTTTCGGACTTGATGGTTATACAGCCGAGTGGCATAGACTAAAGCGGCTTCAAAACGAGTGGATAATTGTGGAGTTTCGGTAAGGGTTGTCATGTGTTATAAGTTGTAAGTTGTAAGTTGTAAAAGGAACAGGGAAGAGAATAATTCGCGTTATCGTTGAGGAGTGCGATGTTTTAAAGGTCTTGATAGAGTTGCCAGGTTTGTTCGAGATCCTGTCTCATGCGCTGTCGCAACTCATGGGGGAAAATTACTTCTACCTTAGGTCCCCAAGCGCGGAGCCGCATGATCACGGTATTGTCCTGTTGGCGATAGCGGAGGATGTAATAAGCCGCATCGGAATAGGTGTGAATATGGGTTAAGAGTTGTTGGGGATTAGGTAGATTTAATGACTTAATTAATGCCCGTGTTTCTTCCAAACTCTTCAGTTTATTAAAGGTCGGATGACGGAAAGAGTTGTCGATGTAACGTTGGGCAAAATCGGGTTCAAACCGCAGCAGAGTTAAATCAGAGTTTTCATAGAAATCAAAGCCATAAGCGGCGTCTAGTTCCTGTTGAATATAAGCCGTAGAATAGTTTTCAGAATGGTTAATAATGTCGGATTTAGAGAAAGGCAGATGGGTAGTATCCCAAGAGAGTTTTTGATGTTGGCGTATCCGTTCTAAACGGTAGTTGTACCATCCCACTGGCGGTTGGTTTGCCGTGCGCTGGGGTCTTTGACCAAAGGCACAGAGGTAGTAAGCTCTCTGATAATAATACAGGCAAACTGGATAAACGGTGTAGTTTTGCGTTTGATTTAAGTAAGCACTAGAATAGGCAATTTTCATCGGTGGGGTAGGCGTCTCTTTCCAAATTTCTTTGAGGCGATCGGCTAAATCCGCTGAGGTTTCCCGCAAGTCTTCGTTGACTACATAGTCATGATGAATGAATAAGCGTTGTTCGCCATTGATTTTTGTGAATAATAGTTGAGCAATATCCGATACATCATTAGTAAAGAATTCTAAGGTTTCCTCAAGTTTAAAATTAGGTTGGGTTGCGAATAGTTCACGGATAGCAGCCGTTGACCGTTTGCGGAATTTATGAATTGGCTTTTTGCTTGTGGCTTGGGGATTGATTGGTTGTCGGTCTAGGAACGGAGTTTTAAGCTGAGATAACTGAGTTAAGTGATTGCGTAAGGTACGGTCAGTTGCAGAAAAAATGGGAGTTGACAAGAGTTGGTCAATGTCATTTTCCTCTAACGTATATCGAGATTTTAAGGTGGCAATGAACTGATTGGTGAAAGATTCGGTATAATCGGAAAATAGCCAATCGGAGAAAGAACGAGTTTTATAATGCTCAACTTTTTGCTTAAACTGATTTAACCAATCCGCACAGTTAAATAGTTCAGTTTCAAATTCGACAAACCAGTCACTATCGCGGTCATACAATGACCTGAACATTACCCATCGCCGAGCGCCACAGGCTAAAAGTGTGAGGCAATTCTGGGATTGGGTTGGAGTCGATGGATGATTAGAAACTTGCAAGAGTTCTGGTACAAGTGTTTCTAAGCAGTGTAGAGTCGGAAAAAATTCTTCAGCAGGCATAGAGTGATTAGATGTAACTACCAGCTTTTGATTATAGTCGTTGCTGGCAACCCCCCTTAACTTGTCACCAATGAGTAAGAATGCAGCTTACTGGGTAAGTCTTTGAACCCGTTTTAACGGGTTTAAGCTTTTAGCCCCAACTTTAGTTGAGGGCTGATACTAAAGCGTGACTAAAGCGTGACTCATTTCATCTCAATAATCCCTTAATTTCTCGCCAAATCTGTGACTGATTAGATTGAACTCTGGGATGGGTTAAAACGCCCTGACTGGGACTAAACAAAAACGCCAGCATAAAAAATCCAAAGGTGACTAATACAATAGCCGGACCCGATGGTAAATTGAAAAAATAGCTCAAATACATGCCACTGATACTGGCAACTATACCAATTCCTGACCCTAAAAGCATCATCTGGTGTAACCTTGTCACCAATAAATAAGCCGTCGCCCCTGGGGTAATTAGCATGGCTAAGACTAAAATTACCCCAACCGCTTTGAGACTGGCAACAATGGTTAGGGCGATTAAAATCATTAAGCCAAAGTTGAGTAAATTCGTGGGTAATCCGGCTGCTTTTGCGCCGATGGGGTCAAAGGTATAATACATTAATTCTTTATACAGCAATAAAACAATGGCGAGGACAATGGCGGTAATTATGGCTGTATTTATGACTTCCTCGCTGGTAACACTGAGGATATTGCCAAATAAAAAGTGATTTAGGTCAATCTTATTGTCTTTTTGAATAACTGTAATTAAAGTAATACCAAGGGCAAAGAAGGCGGAAAAGACAATCCCCATCGCCGCATCTTCTTTAATCTGCGATCGCGTTCTGATCCAGGTAATCACAATGGTACTGATAATACCCGCCAAGAACGCCCCTAGAAAGATATCCACACCCACGATATACGCGATCGCTAATCCCGGTAATACGGAATGACTAATCGCATCACCGAGTAAGGCGAGGCGTTGTACCATCAGGTAGCTTCCCACCGAGGCGCAGACGATTCCCACTAAGACGGCTGTCAAGAGCGATCGCTGCATAAAGCTGTATTGTAAGGGTTCAATTAAAAGGTCAAGCATGATTTGTCTTATGTCTTATGTCTTATGTCTTATGTCTTATGTTAAATACCTCAAACGTTAGCCAGGGCGGGTTTTGCATAAACGTTAACCAAAACAATCAATATTAATCCCTAAACCAGGGCGGGTTTTGCATAAACGTTAACCAAAACAATCAATATTAATCCCTAAACCCGCCCCTACATACCGGAACATTTGTATGAAGGGAAGCGTTTAAGCTGCATCTGAAAAAAAGACAACTTGACCTCCATACGCCCGTTGTATGTTATTTGCCTGCATGACTTGTTGGCGGGAACCTGAGGCAATTAATTCCCGATTCAATAAAATTAAATCATCAAAATTGGTAATGGCTTCTCCTAAATCATGGTGAACCACTAACACGGTTTTGCCGGAATCGGCTAATTCGTGGAGAATCTCAAATATAATGGCTTCGGTTTTTTTATCTATTCCCGCCATGGGTTCATCAAAACAGAAAATATCCGCTTCTTCGGCTAATGCTTTGGCGAGAAAGACGCGCTGCTGTTGTCCCCCGGATAATTGCCCAATGGGGCGATCGCGAAATTCACTCATCCCCACCCGCGCTAACGATTTGGCGGCGATGCGTCGGGATACAGTGGAGAAACGCCGAAACCATCCTGTCTTGCGTATCCGCCCCATCAATACCACATCCCAAACGGTTGCAGGGTATGTCCAATCAATCTGCGATCGCTGGGGTACATAAGCAACTCTGCTTAACTGATCCATCAAGGGTTTTCCCTGATACATCGCCGTATCACAGCTTGTCTGCACTAACCCCAACATCGCTTTCATCAGCGTACTTTTCCCCGCGCCATTGGGACCAATAATCCCCGTCAGTCGCCCCGGTTGAATCTGACAGGTGATATCCTTTAGCGCCTCTACAAAGCGATACTGCACGCTGAGATGCCCAATCCTGATGGGTTCCTGGTGGGTAATGGTGGGGATTTGGGGGTTGCGATCGTTTCGCGTAAAGATAACCGTTGACATGATTAAACCGGGTAGACTCCAGAAAATGAAACGAATATGAAAATATTGTATCCTCAAAAATGAAAACAATATGAAAACCACTATATAAACTTGATGAATGGAATGACTCACTCGCAGGGTAGAACTCAGTTACAGGGGTGTACAGGTGTAGGGGCGGGTTTGACTGATAACGTTACCCAACACACCAATACCTTGACTAAACCCGCCCTTGTTGGGGGGAAGGGTAGAATTAATTTCCCGAAAATTTCCCGATGGAAGGTTCTGGCTGGGGTGATTCTGGGACTTTGGCTGAGTGGCTGTGAGGCGACAAATCCGAATCTCTCAGGAACCGACGCAGAGGACAAACCCAACGTTGTCGCCACCAGTACCATTATTGCCGACTGGACTGAACAAGTTGGGGGAGATGAGATCGAGTTAACCGGAATCCTCAAACCTGGTGCTGATCCTCACGTTTACGAACCCGTACCTGCTGATACCATTGCCTTAGAACAAGCCGATTTGATTCTCTACAACGGGTATAACTTAGAACCCGCACTGATTAAACTGATGCAGTCGGCGGGGGTAAATGCTAAAACCTTTGCGGTTGGGGAAGTTGTTTCGCCCTTAGATTTTGAATATCAGGGAGAAACGGAACCTGATCCGCATGTTTGGGGAGATGCAGACTATGGGATTAAAATGATTAATGCCATACGCGATCGCTTAATTGAACTTTCACCGGAAGACGAAGACAAATTTACCGCCAATGCAGCCAAACTCACGGCTGAATTAGCACAAGTGGATACCTGGATTACTCAGCAAATTCAAACCATACCCGCGAATCAACGTAAACTCGTCACTACCCATGACGCCTTTCAATATTATGCTCAAGCGTATGGACTAGAAGTGATTGGCACTCTGATAGGAATTAGCACCGAAGAACAACCCAGCGCCCAAACAGTAAAAACCCTATCTGATGCGGTGAAAGAAGCAGGAGTTCCGGCTATTTTTGCCGAAACCACAATTAACTCCGCTTTAATTGAAACGGTGGCGGAAGAAGCGGGGGTTAAATTAGCCCCATCCGAACTCTATTCCGATTCCCTCGGCGCACCTGAAACTGAAGCGGATACTTATGTGAAAATGCTGATTACTAATACCCGCACGATTGTCGAAGCATTGGGTGGCGATTATCAAGCTTTTTAAAATGGGGGCAATTAATGTTAACGGTGGAGATCGTCTTATGTCTTATGTCTTATGTCTTATGTCTTATGTCTTATGTCTTATGTCTTATGTCTTATGTCTTATGTCTTATGTCTTATGTCTTATGTCTTATGTCTTATGTCTTATGT
>NZ_JAVJQP010000188.1:0-23961 GCF_040218875.1 Coleofasciculus sp. D1-CHI-01 | reverse complement strand
AGTGCAAGGAAATGGGGTAGCATCCTTCATAAGTATGGCATCACCTTACTCAGGGAAAATGTACCCTTGCTCCCCCAGCTCCCCCAGCTTCCCCAGCTTCCCCAGCTCCCCCTCACCACAACACTTATTCAGCAGCCCCTAGTTACTTCTGGGTGTAACCGAAACGATAGTAGTAATGCATTTAAATTGGGTATTAGTAGCGAGCAAGATGCAAAGCCTGCGGCATGGCTTCGCTAAACGCACTACAAGGATTGTGCCATTATTGATATTAAGGTTTAAATGCCAAACAGCTTAGTAGTAAAACCCGCCCCTACACTGCCAGTAATGGAGCGGCTTGTAATAAGGTTTGGGTATAAGGATGCTGGGGATTGGTAAATAAGTCTTCCGTTTCTGCCATTTCCACAATTTTACCCTGATTCATCACCGCGATCGCGTCACAGAAAAACCGAGCTACCCAGAGATCATGGGTAATAAATAAATAGGTTAACTCAAACTCCTGTTTTAGCGATCGCATTAATTCCAGTACCTGCGTCTGCACAGTTGCATCCAACATACTCACGGGTTCATCACAGATAATCAAACTGGGATGGGTAATCAACGCTCGTGCGATCGCGACTCGTTGCTGTTGTCCTCCGGATAAGTCCTTAGGATAGCGGTGGTAGTAGTCTTCTGGAGGCGTTAATCCCACCCGTTCTAGCATCTCCATCACCTGATGTTTCGCTTCTGTTGCTGTCGCCAGATGGTGAATAAATAAAGGATCAGCAATACTATCACCCACTGTCATCAAAGGATTTAGACAAGCCAAGGGATCTTGAAAAATCATTTGAATATGTCGCCGCATATCCCGCAGGGATTTCCGGTTCAGTTGGGTTAAATTAATGCCTTGAAATTCCACAATACCAGAGGTAGGCGGAATCAGTTGCAAAATGGTGCGCGATAGTGTACTTTTTCCACATCCTGATTCTCCCACTAATCCCAAAACCTGACCCGGATACAGGTCAAAACTAACCTCATCCACCGCTTTGATCAGTTGAGGTTCGCGGGACAAGAATTGGGCAATAAAATTTTGTTCTAAGGTGAAATACTGCTTTAAATTTTGCACTCGGAGAATCGGTGTTGGCAGATTCTTCTCCGATGGCGTAGAGACGTTGCATGCAACGTCTCTACATTGTTCCCCATCATTCACCGTTTGCATAAGCAGCGCCGCTTGCAGGAGCGATCGCGTATACTCATGTTCAGGGTGGTGCAAAATGTCCCCAACTGCCCCCATTTCTACCAGTTTGCCCCCATACATCACCGCCACGCGATCGCAGTATTCCCCTACCATTGCCAAGTCATGGGAAATTAACAACAGCGCCATCTCCCGTTCTTGGCAAAGTCGCGTCAATTCCTGTAAGATTTGGGCGGAGACGGTGACATCTAGACTTGTGGTTGGCTCATCCGCGACAATCATCTTAGGATTGAGTAAAAGGGCGAGTGCGATCGCGACTCGTTGCCGCATTCCGCCACTAAATTCATGGGGATACTGGGACCAACGGTTGGCGGGAATCTTCACCGCTTCTAGGGTTTCAATTGCCTTTTGCTTACACTCAAAACGCGATAACTGAGGTTGATGCGCTTGTAAGGTTTCTAGACAATGATCCCCAATTGTCATCAACGGATCAAGGCGTGTCATTGGATCTTGAAATACCAGCGCCACTACTTCCCCGCGAAGCTGGCGCAGTTGAGTTGGGTTCAATTCAAAAACAGACTGTCCTTTAAATTTAATTTGTCCTTCAATTTTTGTTGCTGTTGGTAATAACCGCATCGCGGCGCGTCCCAGAGTAGATTTACCACACCCCGACTCTCCCACCAATCCCAATCGTTCTCCAGGATTTAGGGTAAATGAGACATCATCCACCGCCCAATATCCCGGATTAGTTGGATAGGCAATGTGTAAATTTTCGATACAAAATAAAGTCATAAGCATGTAGGGGCGGGTTTAGCCGTTTAATTTTGATACCTACCGATAATTTAACAACAAAACCCGCCCTCCCCACCTTCAGATGCTGCCATTAACGCACCGTCTTATCGGTTATGTATCGAAGCGCTTCGCTTATTCACAAGATTGTTGTGTCCCATCGGGCAGAATGGCGTTACAGAGGTTCGCTTGGTTAAGATTAGCCCCCTCTAGATTCGCCCCCCTGAAATTTGCCTCTTGTAGATTTGCCTTCTGCAAATTTGCCCCCGCTAAATTAGCATTACTTAAATCGGCTTGAAACAAGGTTGCTTCCTCAAAGTTCGTGTTTTGAAGGTCAGAATTGTATAGACTCGCACCACTCAGATTCACATTGCGAAAATTTGCTCCGTTTAAATTAGCATTAAATAAATTAGCACCCCGTAGTTCACGTTCCTCAGCCCCTTGATTCACAATTTCCCAAACCAAACGCCATTTGGGGTCAAGGGTAGTCTCTTCATTAATTTTGGCAGTTCTCAGATTAGCATTTTCTAGATTAGCTCCAGCTAAATTAACATTTCCGAGTTCGGCATTTCTTAAGTTGGCATTTGTTAAATCGGCATTACTCAGGTCAGCATAGCGCAATTCAGTATTAGTCAACTGAGTACCTTGAAGATTAGCGCCTCGTAAGTTGACAATAAATAAATACGCTTCAGCTAAATTGGCATTTTCTAAATTTGCGTTTTCCAAATTCAACCCTTCTAAATTCGCACCTGACAAATCCGCCCCCGCTAACGCTTGTCCGGCAATTCCTTGATTAACCAACTCCCAAACAAATAACCATTTGTCATTTATAACGGTTTGACTATTAAATTGGGTTCCCCTTAAATCGGTGCGAAATAACTTGGCATTTTCTAAGTTAGCGCCTTTGAGGTTTACCCCTCTTAATGAGGTTCCTTCTAAATTAGCGTCACCGAGATTGGCTCCTTCTAGAGATGCATTGGCTAATTTAGCCTGTCTTAAATCGGTTTCCTGTAAATTGGTACGAGTCAGATTAGCATTCTGTAATGAAGCATTCATCAGGTTCGCTTTCCGCAAATCTGCAAATTGTAAATTAGCATTCTGGAGATGAGCGTCTTCTAAATTCGCCTCTTGTAGATTAACTTTAAGAAGTTTGGCACGAAATAAATTAGCGTTAGTGAGTATAGCATTCCGCAGATCTGCATCCTCTAAATTTGCCCCAGAAAGTCGGGCTTCCCGTAAGTCAGCTTCTCTTAAATCGGCTTCAACTAAGTTAGCGCCTTCAATATTGAACCCCCTGAGATTCCGCTTCCTCAAACGTACTCCCCGCAGATTACAAGTCGGACATTCTCCTTCATCTAAGAGCTTTTCTACATCTTGATCCTTGGCGGCTTGCACGGAATTGCTGAGACATAGCAGGATAACTAGAGCGATAGTTGTAAAGCGGGTGGCTAAAGGCAGGGTTTTAATCGTGGATAAACGCATAGAATAGTTAGTATAGATAGGTATTTACTATAGCAATCTTAAATTATATTGTACAAATCCTTCCACCTGATCAGGGGCTACGAGTTAGACTGGTTAGTGCGATCGCGCTCCAATTCAGAATTTATTAATCCATTGTAGGGGCGGGTTTAGGGACTCAATTGGGCTAATTACCGATAACTGAACAACAAAACCCGCCCTTTATTTAATGGCGCTTTGGCTCCAATAAATAGGTCATTGTAGGGGCGGGTTTAGGGACTCAATTGGGCGGGTTTCCGATAACTGACCAACAAAACCCGCCCTTTATTTAATGGTGCTTTGGCTCCAACTAACCCACCCTACGATTTATACTGGACTGACACAGCTAAAATTGTGGATTAGATTTGACCATTGAATCGGGCGCAAGTCTTTGCGCCCCTACAATCCCGCCACTTTAAAATTGCAATGTGGTTCGTATTGTGCCAATAAATGTATCATCGTTATCGCTATTATGATCCGGTGCAGTTAACCAAATTATCCCTGGTGTAATTGTAATATTATCGGTTAACTTATACTGGTAGAATGCTTCTAGATGTAGGGAGGTACTCGGATCATCAATGCCTAAATTCTTCAAACCATCGCTCCCGGTAACTTTGGGTTCCATCCCGATAATAAATCCGCCGAGATTGCCAGTTTTGCCGAAATCCGGTAAGGCTAATGTTAGCGCCCAATACCACAAATTAGCATCCCCTTCGTCGATAACATTGGCTTTGGTATAACCCGCCCATCCTCCAACCACAAATCGAGGATTAAGTTGTACGGAAGCCGCTAGGTTAACGGAATTAGTGACAACGGGTAAGTCTAATTGATTGACTAAATTAGTATCCTGACTGCCGACTTGCCAGTCTTGGTTATACGCATTAACATAGGTCAAGCCAATCGTGGCGCGATCGCGAATCTCAAATTTGACTTGGGCTAATGCGCCATAAGCCCCATCAAATAAGCCGTTACCGGGTTCGGGGTTTCCGCCATTCCCAGCTAAATAGCCTAAGCTGACTTCTAACTGATCATTTATTGCGTGTCTTACCCCGACACCCGCCCCACTAACTAAATAATAAATCGGCGCACGAGTAGCAAAGCGAGATACCGCCCCACTCGCGCCATCCCCATCCAGGTAAGGGTTAATTGTATCCGTAAAGTCATCCGCCGCCCCAGCATTCGCCGCGATGACGACTTGCGTCTGATTCCCGATCGGGAAACGGTACAATAAAGCATCAATCTCTAAGTCACTATCCCTAGCCCCAGTAAAAGATAGTTCCCCTTCCGGTGTCCCTGTGCGACGTTCCAGACGCCCTAATCCTTCCGCTTGCAGTCGGGTTCGCAGTAAATCTTGACCCGTGAAACTGGTGTCTAAATTTAAGCGGGTACGATGTCCCAATGTGGTAACAGTATCATCCTCAGAAACAATCCCTGCCGCGCCAATAATCACTTCTCCATCCAGTTGAGTTGTTGTCGAAAATTGGGTCAGTTCCAGTTCTCGAGTTCGGGCGGTTAAGGCGTCTACATCACCCCGTAGCAGGGAGAGTTCTAAAACAAATTTATTAGTTAACTGTTCGAGTGTGGCTAAGTCTGCGGAAGGAACATCGCCTCCCCTGGCAATTAAGGATTGGATTTGATCTAAAGCCTGACGTAATCCGGCGGCGAACTCGTAGCGAGTCATTGACCGATTGCCCCGGAATGTACGATCGCGATACCCTGTGAGTATGCCATATCGTTCGATCAGCGATCGCAAGGCGGTATATGCCCAATCACTGGGCTGTACATCCCGCAACTGGGAAACATTCGTCACTTGACCTAAGCTATTATTATCCCCGTACTGATTAATTGGGTCTAAACGCTTCTCAGTCGGATCACTCGACTCATTCCCTACTGTTTCTGGACTCTCTAAGGTTTCCTCTAAAACACAAAACTCCCCCGCACCCCCACACCCTTGCACCTCAACCTCTTGTGCCGTAACAGTTCCAGCCCACACTACCCAAAACGCGATCGCTGTATTCATCCACAGCAGTTTCGGCAAAATTTGATCCATTTTTCGGTTTCTCCTTATGTCCGGTTCAATACTAATGTAGGGGCTTGGAAACCAAGCCCCTACTCACCCTCACCGTAATTATGGGTATTCAACCGGACATGATATAATTCTTGACGGCTGAAACGATCACCTGCAAAAACCCCTCTACCTTATTTCAAACACCGTCCGCGATTCCAAATTTGCCTCAATGTCCTGACGAGTCCGCCAAACCGATCGCAATTCTTTGCGGGCATACAAGGGTAACTGATCACCAATATGCCTAGAACCCGGTTGTGTGGCATTGCCATAAACCGTGAGTACCCTTGCCTTAACTGGATCAGAAAACTCGATCGCGGCAATATAACTATCCCCAGCTACTGATTTAAACGTCGTCTCATTCATGGGTGCAAAATCAATCACCTGGAAACTGCCCAACTGCCCAGAAGCGCCACTTCCCGGTAAATCCACGTCCCCATACTTTAATCGCGCCCTCTCACCCCAAGGGACATCTAACCTGCCATACCCGGCTTTAACCCTAGCGGCGGCTTCTGCTAAAACCTCCACCGCCGCCACCGGATCTGCCAAACTATCAGGGGTAGTCAGAGGCGATTGAGGGTTCCAACCTGTAGCAAACTGATTCGTATTCGGCATTAATTGTACCCAAGTGGCAAACAAAACCGTTCCTCGACTGTCTGCATTTGCCTGTCGATCCCAGTTGACTAACACATTCGCTGCTTCATTAACTAACTCGTCCCCCGACTGTCGTGTTGCAGCAATTAAGTCATCGAGTATCCGATCTGCCAATTCTAGACGCGAGGAGAATTTCCGGGCAATTATCTCCTCAAAACTAATTGAATTCTCCCCTATCAACATTTTTGCCGATCGCTGGGCGCGAAAATTCATCGATTGGGGTGCCATATAGGGCGGATAATCATCAGGGTTAATCGCTTGGGGGAATGTAGTCGTCCAGGGTGGATCATTGGCATTTTGTAACCAACCCGTTTCTGGGTCAAGGATGCGAGGTAAATCTTGATAGGGATGATACCTTGTCCATAAGGTTTCGGAGGTATCGCCGGGAACCACACCTTGCCAATACTGCCAATCTCCCTGAGAACGCACTGGCACTTGACCATTAAATATATGTAAAATATGCCCATCTCGGTCAGCATACAGAATGGTAAACATGGGCAGTTGCAAACGGGCGACGGCTGTCTCAAAGTCTTGGCGATTACGCGATCGCATCATATCCCACAACTGTGCCATTAATTGAGGTTGATCTAACCCCACCACCCGCAACGCGATCGCATTCCCTTCTGGTTGCGTAACTACAGAACCATGAATCGACTGCCGAATCACCAATTCCTGTTCCGCTAATGTCCCATTCTCCTGCTTTACCTTTAGGGTTTGGGTTTCGGTTGCAAAGGGGCGAACTTGCCCATCCAACTCATACCCCCCATCAGCTAGGGTGAGTTCATAAGCCGTCCAACCCCGATGAGTGTTTACTGTGGCTGTCCAACCCAAGTAATCATTAAACCCAATGGATAACATCGGCATTCCCACCAAAGCCGCCCCATACGCATCAATCCCTGGGGCGGTTAACTGGGCTTCATACCACAGGTAAAAATCTGACCAGGGTAAGTGGGGATTCGCCAGTAGCATAGCATTCCCACTCGCCGAATGAGACGGTGCGATCGCCCACCCATTGGAACCCGCTTTGGAATCCCCCGATTTCAACGATTCCAAACGCTGGGGATTCACCACAAAGTTAAAATGAGTCACCCGTTGCAGATGTGCCAATACATCCACCCCATCCACGGGCAACACCACCTTGACCTTATCGTCAATTTGGTCATCATGTTCAGAGGCATACCGATTAATCCCCGCCGCAAAGCTATCCAGATAACGCCGCATCGTCAGATCTTGCGCTTCGTACCATTCCTGCGCCCTGGCGGGAATACCCATAGTGCGGACATACTTATCTGAGTCCAAATAGTCTTGACCCCAATACTCGGCGGCTTTACCCCGTGCCTGTCCGTATAGCTGTAGAATAAGATTGCCATGACTCGCCGCTTGCGCCCAGCCAAACGCCTGGAATAAATTCTCTGTATTATTGCCGTAAATATGCGGAACGCCCCAGGTATCCCAAAGAATCTCTGTGCGATCGTCTCCAGTCACTGGACGGTGAATTCCCCAGGCTACAGTAAAAATCACCGTCAGCAATACTACGATCAAAACTGAAAATCTTTTGTTCAATCGGGACATTCGCAATTAAAATAAAGGTCGATATTTTTGTACGACTATAAATTATAGACTTTATTTGTTTAATCAACCACAATGAATTGTAAACTATTCCTTGAGGCTGAGTTCCTGCTTTGATACACCATTTTAGTGGCAATACGTTAAACTAGAAATTAGGTTAAGAATGGTAACCTAAACATCTCTAAAAAGAATAGAACATTAATGTCCACTGCTTTAATTACTGGAGCGTCGGCAGGACTGGGAGCTGCATTTGCTCAGGAACTCGCTAAACGGCAAACCGATTTAGTGATTGTGGCTCGTTCCCAAGACAAACTACAGCAACTTGCCCAAGATTTACAAGCCACCTATGGGATTCAAGTTGATGTTATTCCCCAAGATCTTACCGCACCTGATGCCGTCCCACACGTCTTTGAAATAGTCAATCAGAAAAATATTTCCATCGATTTACTGATTAATAATGCTGGGTTTGGCGACTACGGTACCTTTAGTCAGACGTCTCGGCGTAAACAGCTAGAGATGATTCAGCTTAATATCCTGGCGTTGGTAGACTTGACTTATCACGTTCTCCCCCAGATGCAACAACGAGGTTCTGGAAGTATTATTAACCTCTCCTCATTGGCTGGGTTTCAACCGCTCCCGTATCTATCCATCTATTCAGCAACTAAAGCCTTTGTTCTTAGTTTCAGTGAGGCGCTTTGGGCAGAAAATCAGCACACGGGTGTTAAAATTCTGGCAGCTTGTCCTGGACCAACGGAAACGAACTTTTTCACCACGGCGAATTTTGCCCAATATGCTCCTGATAGTTTAAAACAGCAACAAGCCGATTCCCCGGAGGTAGTGGTTCAGGAAATTCTCCAGGCTCTAGATGCTGATGATTGTACGGTAGTAACAGGGCGGTGGCAAAATAATTTTATCGTTAATCTGCCCCGATTCTTTCCCAGAAAAACTATTGTACAACTTGTCGAACAGCAATTTCGTCCTCAAAAATAAAGAAAAAGGGAATAGGGGTTGTAGAGACGTTGCATGCAACGTCTCTACATGACAAAGGTGCAACCCGGTTTAGGCTGCACCCTTTCAGTTGTCTGTATTTCAGTTGTCTGTATAAATTGAGGGGTCTGAAAACGTTTAGATTAATCGAGGTAATCAAGGAATTATGACCAATTCGTCACTCCTCTGCTGCTATAGGAGCAGTTGAGGCTTAATAGTTCGCCACTGATGTAATTTCGTCTCCTAACAGGGGTCCGTACAGATTGGAAGCACCCGTTTCGTGACTATTCCAGTTTCCTTGGATAAAGTAGATTCCATCATGGCTGGAAGCCGCGATTTTTCCCGTGTGACCTTTTAAAGAGCCTTTGGTGATTTGCACGAGTTCATGTTGCTTGTAAACCATTGTGATCCCTCCGTTTTACGTTTGTTCAAAAATTAGCTTTTCTTACTTATACAGTATCTTGACAATTGTTTTACACCATCAGCAACGATCTTTCGACAGATTTTAGAAATATTTCAGGTTTACAATGCCTGACACTAACAAAGAACTCTGGAAACCGTTGGTATTGCTGGGGTCTGAACGATGGGCAACCATCGGATAAGCCAGAGAGCAGATGGTAGAGGGCAGAAGGTTCTAAATAGCGTTCACTAAAACATCATGCCCATCCTGTCAAGATAGAACTATTACGTCTTTTTTCTAAGGGCAGCTCCTCGCCCGGTGATGGATTTACAGTAGAAGTATCGTCTTCTAAATTTCTCCTCATCTAAAAAGGACGCTAAAAAATGATGGTTAAATCTTACCGCCGACTGATCCTGTCCTTTATCATCATGGTTGGTCTGGTATTCGTGACCTCCTTTCAGTCCGTTGCCCAGGCTAGTGATGATGTCGTCGATGTCTATTTCTTCCACAGCAAAACCTGCCCCCATTGCCTTGAGCAAAAGCCGTTAATGACTTATATCGATCAACACAATAAAAATGTTGAGGTTACGTCGCTTGAGGTTAACGACAATCCCAGGGAATGGCAGGAATTCCGCAAAGCCCAGGGAATTCCGTCCGGCGCGGTTCCCAGGACTGTGGTTGGGGATAAAATGTTCATTGGCTATAGTGAAGCCGAAGGACCCTTGGAATACACTCCAGTTCATCAAGCGTATATCGGCTACAAAAATCAAATTATTGCAGCGATAGAAACAGCCGTCGGCTCTCCCATCAATTTACCCACAACTGATCAACAGCAACAAACTAAGACCAGCTCCCCGTGGCAGGTCTTTTTAATCCCGTTCTGGTATCTCTGTAGTTATCCGTTTTTGCAAAAAGCCCTTGAGAAACGACAAGCTAAACGCTATTGGATTGGCGGGTTGCTGGCAACAACGATCATCAGTCTCTTTGTATTTCTTGCCCTCACCCCTGATGTGGTAATTAAAACCTTTGCCCAAGGGCTTCCCTTCCCTCTATTTGTCTCTACCATTGCCCTTGCCGATGGCTTTAATCCCTGTGCGTTCACGGTTTTAGTCATTCTGCTGTCGTTACTCACCTATACCCGCAGTCGCAAGGATATGACCTTGGTGGGGACAACCTTTATTATCACATCAGCGGTGATGTATTTTATCTTTATCATGCTGATGGTCTTGGCGGGTTCAGTCTTCCTAGAAAACTATGGCGTTCGATTTATGCAAATTCTGGGAATTCTGATTACCGGGGCGGGTCTGATCAATATCAAGGATTATTTTTGGTTCAAAAAATCTATCTCCTTATCCCTCTCGAAAAAACAACAGTCAACGATAAATAAACGAGCGGGAATAATTGTCAGAAACCTGAGAAATGCTAAAGGCGATCGCAAGATGTTTCTGGCGGCATTAGGTGGGACGGTTCTGTTAGCCATCTTTGTCAATATTGTCGAACTTGGCTGTACAGCGATTCTGCCTGCGGTTTACATGACGGCGCTGCTACAGTACTGCTCCGATACAATTGGCTTGTGTCATCTCTCGTGGACAGGTTTATATGCGGCAATTTACGTTATTCCGCTGTTGGCTATTTTAGGCAACTTTATCTATTCGTTTAAGTCCACTCGACTTACTGAAAACCAAGGGAGAGTGCTGAAACTGGTTGGAGGACTATTTATGCTATTCTTTGGTCTGGCGATGATGTTTAAACCCCAGTTACTAACCCTTGGCTAGGACTTATCGCCAAAGGCAGAAGGCTTAAGGGGAAAAGGTTCAAAGGAAAAAATACCCAAATGATCAAGGGGGTAAAGTTTATTCTCCCCCCGTTTTCGCCTTGTCTCTTGTGAAGTCAATTTAATAGGATAAGGGTGAAATTTCGTCGCCAAGAAGGGGTCCGTATAGGTTGGATGAACCGATGTTTTGATGGGTTAAGTCTCGGGTAATAAAGTAGCTACCTTCATGGCTACAAGAGGCGATTTTTCCGGTATGACCTTTGAGAGACCCTTTGATGATTTTTACGCGATCGTTTTGTTGATAGACCATGGTGCAACTCCTAGTTGGATGTTTTTCAATAAACTATTTCATTATATGAATGTTATTTTTTCAATTCGATGAAGCTGAATCAGTTTTTCAATAAAGTTTTGGCAAAGTTTATTTGACAAAACTTTACAGTATATCTCCGAAAGATCCCCGACTTCTCTAAGAAGCTCCCCCTGCTCCCTCGGCTTCCCCTGCTCCCCCTGCTCCCTCTCCTTCCCCTGCTCCCTCTGCTTCCCCTGCTCCCCCTGCTCCCTCGGCTTCCCCTGCTCCCCCTGCTCCCTCGGCTTCCCCTGCTCCCCCTGCTCCCTCTGCTTCCCCTGCTCCCCCTGCTTCCCCTGCTCCCCCTGCTTCCCCTTAGCTATCTCCCCAAAGCTGGGATAGCTGTTGACGCACCTCAAAAAAGTCATTCCAGGGTAGGTAAGGCTTTTGACGTTCATCGAGATACTGGCTGAGGCGATCGCGGGCGAAGACGACAGAGGCGTGCAATGCCATGTTAAAATCCGTTACCGAATCCCCGATCGCAATCTGTTCGTCTGCTGGGTGTTGTGCCATCACCTGAACTTTGGCAACCAATTCGCTATCCCCCTCAAACTCGGACAATGGCTGGAGATAGTCACCACTGATATCCACATCTACAGCATAAACCGCCGCCACTCGTTCTAGCAGCGACGTTCCTCCCCGCTTTTCTCGACCCAACACCGTCTCCACCATACCGCGCAATCCCCCGGAAACCACCACAAACGGCACGCCGCGATCGTCCAGAAAATCGAGGAATTCCACTAAACCGGGGCGAATCGGTTTAGATTGGGTATAGGTGAGGATATCTGGATATCGAGAGGACGGAATTGATTCTAGGACGCGGCGCACACCTTCCCGTAGCGTTAGCCGTTTGGCATAGAGTTCGGGCATCACTTGGGCAGATAACTCAGGCGCAAAATCATTTAACATCCCGGCAAAGGTTTCTACTGCCGTAATCGTACCGTCGAAGTCACAAAAGACAACTCGCTGCATTCGAGATCAGAGGTTAGGTTTAACATTGATAAAGATGGTATAGTATTAGCCATCCCACTGGCTTTATTATGCCGCCTTAAATCTCTCTCAGCAAAGAATAGATCAGATAGTTTTTAATTTTTAGATGAATCGATAAAAATCATCCGGCTACAACCGATAAAGTTCTGAACGATGGAATAGATCGAAGTTAAACACAAGCCCTCAGAAGTCGATGTTCCTCGTTTATGATAGTCCTCAACCTCGTATCCAGGTCAAGCTAGAGTATTTTCGATGGCATTATTATTCTCTAATTGATTTATATCTTGGAGTTATTAAACGTAGCGATAACTTAATAGATTTATCTTCAGGGATAAGAAATCCAGAGCGTAGCTTGCTTGATGCGTCGTGAGTATGACAACAGCTCAATTATCCCATAAGTACAATAACTCATTGACAGAAATCTTCGTTTTCCCTGCAACAGGTGAAATCTATCAAATGATGATGTTTTATCCATAAGATAAATTGAATCAAATCATTGATATGACCAATAGTTATTAGGTTATGATTGAGTCAGGATATAGCGGTTCGCAATTCGATGAGGTACACTCCGCTCACAGGAAAAGCATGAGAGATAAGGGATGGGGGATAAATTGGTGTATTTCATCGTAACGAGTAAGAACCGCGATCAGTATAGAAATCTAGTCCAAAGCGATTAGCGCATCAGGGGGTATGTACCAAGTACAATTGTGAACATAAGCCAAAGGAATGACTCTAAACTATCCCATCATTGAAACCCAACTCAGACTCATTAGAGCTTTACAGCGCGGATACGCTGAAGCCTTAGAAGCTGGAGATTGGCAAGCGGCGGAGTATCGTTGCGCCCATTTACATCGGTTGTGTGAAGGGCTACATCATCTGAGTTATTTGCTGGATCGAGGCAATGCTTTATCCACAGTGACACCCCAAAATCAAAATAATTGGGTGGGGACTATCCGGGGTAACAATCCGATGCACGCTTTAAATCAGTCCTCGGAGACGAACGAAAAGCCCCTTTCATCACGCCCCCTACCCCCTGAACCACCACCGATTGATGAAGTGTGGAATCAGTAAATGCTTCTAACGTTTCACAGTTGATCAGGGAGATAGGGGAGATGTAGAAGATGAGGAAGATGAGGAAGATAGAGGAGTTCACTTGACATTTAACCTTCAGCAAGGGCGGGTTTAGTTAAGGTAGGGGTTGTCTCCTGAACTGTATTGGTAAAACCCGCCCCTACACACCATGTCCGACTAGTGTAGAGACGCGCCATGGCGCGTCTCTACTTCAAGGATTTGCTATTGCTTTTCTGTTGTATTCGGTTTTCTACCAATCAGAAGCGCCAGTTCCAGCCATTTCCAATAACAATCCACATCAGTATAACCAATTTCTCGTAGCCATTTCAGTTGAGTTTCTACATCCAATACTTTATTCGAGGGATCGTCTGGTTTGTCAGCAATCCCCATGCAAGCGCGGAAATGTTCATGGAGTGCTGGTGTGGGAGAGGCGACGTGTTCTAAGTTACAAAAAATACCACCGGGTTCTAGTATGTTGAAGACTTCAGCATAGAGGGAATACTTGCGTTCATGACTTAGGTGATGAATCGCAAAGCTAGACACGATCGCGTCAAATATACCTAACTCTGGCAAGGGATGATCTAAATCATGGGCGATGATTGTTACTGTCTCATCCCCAGCAAAGCGTTGTTTGGCAGAATCAAGCATCGTGGGCGAAAAATCGATCGCGATACTTTTGGCATAGGGGCGGTCAATTTTCAGCAGTGCCAAAAGGCGTCCGTCTCCGGTACCTAAATCGAGGATACGTTTGGCGGTTTTGGGAACCTCTTCTAAGACAACGGCTTCACCTTCTTGGCGATGGGGGAGATTATCCGATCGCTCTAAATAAGATAGCGCGTGATCAGCCGATGTCCAGAGATTTGTTATTAGTCCTTCGTTTATGTCATTTGTCATTTGTCATTTGTCTTTCGTCATTTTGCTCGTAAAGGCAAATGCACCCAAACCAAAAAGTCCTAGTGCGGCAATACTACTGGGTTCAGGAACAGGAACTGTGTTCAGGCTAAGGGTGTTGATTCCCAGAGCGCGATCTGCCTCAGAACTACTATAAACGACGCGCTTGATATTCGGTTTGTCGCTGAGTATACCAAGAAACGCGGCTGAATTATCCAACTCTATCGACGATGTTCCAGGTACTGAAAAACTTCCCAGTAAGGTATCGTTGGAGTCAAAGGCAGTGACAAATGCTGTGAAGGAAAATGTATCGTCTACAGCTATCTGAGTTCCAGCGCCTTTGACAGGGGTATCAAAGGTAATAGTTAATGGACCTGGATTGCCAGGAGAGGGAAAAAGACCTGGATTAAAGCCTGTAAACAGGATAAAATCGCTGGGAGCAAAGTTGGTGGGAATGCCATGGGGTGGGGGCAAGGTTTGAAAGACTAATGGCTGTGTAATGCCAGGTGTAGGCGGTGGGATTTGGACATTTAGCCCTAAGCCCTGGTTAGAGGTGGCGTTAAAGGAACTCGGTAAGATCGCAGCAGGAAAGACTCTGCCTAAACTCGACCATTCAACAGAGTCATTCCCGTTTAAAGCTGTGCGTTGAGTGACTAAGTTGATGGCTTGAACCGATGTGGGTAGGGTAGTAAGGATTGTAGTCAATACGACTCCGGCAGCCGTGAAGCCGTTGACGGAAAAACCTAGGGATTGAATGTTCATTTTTCTTAATATGATGTGTGGAAATGGCAGCGGAATGTTAAGCAAATCTTGTTGGAGTTAGGATTGAGACGGAATGAGCTTTTTCGAGGGGCTATGGCAGAATTATATCACTTGTGCCGTCAGTAAAACCTGCTGAGAGTCTACACAAATCTTATGATTGGGACACGACTACGTGGGCGTTATGAAATTATCCAACCGTTGGGGCGTGGAGGGTTTGGCGAAACCTACCTGGCACGCGATCGCGATTTACCTGGATATCCTTATTGTGTGGTTAAGCAACTGAAGCCGCAGGTGGTGAATTCCTCTGTGTTAGAGGCGTCTCGCCGCCTATTTGATACTGAGGCACGGGTTTTGTATCAATTGGGGAATCATGAGCAAATTCCCCAGCTTTTAGCCCATTTTGAAGATAATCAGCAATTTTATTTAGTTCAAGAACATATTGAAGGGGATGATTTACGTCACGAGTTAGCGGCTGGACGCCGATTGGATGAGATGCAGGCGATCCGGTTAGTCTGGGATATCTTAGAAATCTTAAATTTTGTTCATCAACATCAGGTGATTCATCGGGATATTAAACCCTCAAATTTAATTCGACGGGCAGCAGATGGCAAGATTATTGTAATTGACTTTGGCACGGTTAAACAGGTGAGTACGGCAACAAGTTCCCCAACAGAGGTGACAATTGCTATTGGTACGCCCGGTTATATGCCTCCGGAACAATGTGCGGGAAAACCGCGTTTTAGTAGCGATATTCATGCGGTGGGAATGTTGGGGATTCAAGCTTTAACTGGGGTATTACCCCATCACTTGCCAACTGATCCGAAAACGGGTGAGATACTGTGGCGAGATCAGGTAGCCGAATCTTCATTGTTTCATAACATTTTAGCGAAAATGGTGTGTCAAGATATCCGCGATCGCTATGACAATGTGAGAGAGGTATTAGACGCGATCGCCGCCTTACCGTCTAGTGCGACAATCCCCTTTCCTAGTCAACCTTTACCCCGTCCCATGAGAACTGTAAACAGTTTACCGTCTCAGCTTCAAACTCAGCGCACCCTAGCCGCGATCGCGTTTACCGATGGTGTGGGGTTTAGTGCCAGAATGTCGGCGGATGAAGAACATACTCTGGACTTAATTCACCGGGATTTAGAGTTAATGCGGCGATTATGTCAGCAGTTTTCTGGACAGACGATTAAGTCTACTGGGGATGGCTTGTTGATGTATTTTCCCAGTGCGGTTTTGGCGGTGGATTGTGCCATCGAAATTCAGCAATCCCTGGCTCAATCTGCCCAAGCTTTATCAGAGAATGATATCATTTTACATCGGATTGGCATTCACTTAGGCGATGTCTTTGTCAGTGAAGGGGATGTCATGGGTAATGGGGTGAATATTGCCGCCCGTTTAGAAGGAAAGGCGCAACCGGGAGGAATTTGTATTTCTCAGATTGTTTATGATTTGATCAAAAATCATTTACAGTTACCCACCACATTTTTAGGGGATCTGTCGTTAAAAAATATTACTGACCCCGTACCCAGTTATTTAATTCAACCTGTATCCTCAGAAAATAGAACCTATTCACCCCAAAGTTATCCATCCAAACCCAAACCGAAACAGACACGCCAGGATGTACAGTTTCGCCACATATTACTCAATAAAGTGAGAAACTATTGGATTAAAGGGGTATTAGAAACCTCGTTACATGGTCGCGTCTTAATTGAACTGGGATTAGAAGAACGTCTCGATTTAGTCGAACGCCCTTGGGAATTGGTTTGGGAGGGTTCCGGGGAATTCCAGCAAACCCTATTACCAGGAATCAAAGTCAGTGACAAGTTTCTGGCGATGGGCGAGGGGCGATCGCTCTTAATTTTAGGGGAACCGGGAAGTGGCAAAACGACGACGCTTTTAGAATTAACTCGCGATCTATTGGATCAGGCGGATATTGATAGTAATCATCCGATTCCTGTAGTCTTTAATTTATCCTCTTGGACGGGAGGTAAGCAAACCATTGCTGACTGGTTAGTTAACGAACTGCATACCAAATATCAAGTATCGAAAGATATTGGTCAAACCTGGATTGATTCCGGAGAACTGTTACTTTTATTGGATGGGTTAGACGAAGTAAGTATTACATTAAGAGAGGCTTGTGTCACCGCCATCAATCAATTTAGTAGCGAACATGGCACAACTGAACTCGTAGTTTGTAGTCGAATTCGCGATTATCAAGCCCTACAGCAGCGTCTGAATTTACAAGCCGCCATTTGTCTGCAACCGCTCACCTTAGCCCAAATTGATCGCTATCTAAACAGTGCTGGGACGCAACTTAGAGTCGTGCGCCAAGTTCTGCGATCGGATAGCACCTTACAAGACTTGGCACAATCCCCGTTAATGTTAAGTATTATCACCCTAGCGTATCAGGGAATATCCCTAGATGAGTTACCGCAAAGGAGTGGTTTAGATGACTGGCGGAAGCACTTATTTGATCGGTACATTCAGCGGATGTTTAAGCGCAGGCGGGGTCAAGCCAAGTATAGTCAAGAGCAGGTAATTAACGGGTTAAGTTGGCTGGCAAAACGAATGCATCAAGACTCAGAAACCGTCTTTTTAATTGAGCGATTGCAGCCGAGTTGGTTAGACACTAAAGCGCAAAAATGGCTGTATTCTCTAGGAGTCGGCTTAATCGGGGGATTAATTATGGGGTTAGGTGGGGGGCTGAATGTCGAGCTTATGTTTTGGCGGGAAATTACTCTATTGGCAGGATTAATTATGGGACTCGGTGGCGGGTTAATGGCGGGGTTAATTGTGGCGCTGATTATGAATCAGATTGAACCCGTGGAAACATTAAAATGGTCATGGGTAAAAGCAAAGCGAAATATAGTACCGGGGTTGCGAATTGGGTTAACCGTAGGATTAATATTTGGTTTTACCAGTGGACTCGTTTTCTGGCTGATTGCGCCGAGTCAGGAGGCGATAATTGAGGGGCTAACTTATGGATTGAGTGGTATAGGAACGGGATTAATTTTCGTATTATTGCGTGGATTAACGGGAGGTGGAATTGAGACGAGTACCGTTCCCAATCAAGGGATATGGCAGTCGGCACAAAATACATTAATTTTTGCTTTAATTGGGGTAGTTGCTATGGTCGGTTTGGCGCAAATCGTAGGGCTACCAATTTTATTTGGCGCGGTAATTGGATTGCTGTTTGGGTTGTTTTCACCTGCGGGGATTGCTTGCATTCAGCATTTTACGTTACGGTTAGTGCTTTATTGTAGTGGTTGTATTCCCTGGAATTATGCGCGATTTCTCGATTATGCGACGCAGCAGATTTTTTTACAGAAGGTAGGAGGCGGGTATATTTTTATTCACCGATTGCTATTAGAACATTTTGCTCAGATGGAGCGAAAAATGTAATGGAAGGTGACAGCGAATTGAGCAATCAACCCTCACTCACCCCCAACTCCCTGACAGGTGTAGGTTTTTTATTTAAGGGTGGAGACTAGACTTGGGGGACAAGGAAGGAAAGAAGACAAGGGGGAAAAACCGTACAGAATTCGGTTCGGTCAACCACACGATAAAAAGCCGAAACGCCCTATTTTTCGTTCTCACTCTTCCTTGTCTACTGGTTCACTTGTCCTCCAAGTCTAACCTGAACCCCAACCTTAAAAAACCTACCCTTGTGAGGTCCATGTATCCCCCCGTGAATCAAAGATTACACAGGGGGTTTTATCGCTCCCCCAAACCCCCTCTTTTTGATAAACTGGCATTTCCAGATATCATGTATTTTAGTTCAACGGTTAGAACTTACCCCTTGAGTGCGATCGCCTGATTTTGTGGTAACAGTTTGAATTGAGGTTCAAGACGCTAAATGGTTGAAGACATTGAAAAAGCCAGACTCAACACCCAGAGTTCAGGAATTCCCAGTCAAGCGCCTCCAGTCACTCCGCGACATTTCCTTGCCTTACCCTGGGGAATCAAAGGACGGTTAAGTACAGCCCTAACTGTAGGTCTAGCAACCGTTTTGGCGCTCAAGAGTCAAGCCGCGATCGCGCTGCAAGTGCGGGTGACTCCAGAAACTCCCCAGTTAGGGGATACGCTGTCGGTGATGATTGACACAGAAACCACGACTCAACCGCCAAGCGTATCCATCGGGCAAAAAATTTATCCCGCCTTTCCTGTCACCGCCAATCGCTATCGCGCCTTACTCCCAACCACTCCTCTGGATAAATCCGGACGTTTAGAATTTCAAGTCACTGGGGATGGTGAGGTGAGGAATTTGGCTGTATTCCTGAAAAATCGCTCGTTTCCCACCCAGCGTATCCGACTATCGGGTAGCGCCAACCGATCCGCCACAGAACTGGAACTGAATCGGGTGGCTGAGTTTAAAACATTGGTGACGCCGCAAAAGTTCTGGAATGGACCGTTGGTCAGACCTAATGCAGGTCGAGTGTCTACGGTGTTTGGCGTGCGCCGTTATTATAACGGAGTATTCGCCGAGGATTATTATCATCGAGGCGTTGACTACGCAGCTGGAACAGGTTCACCTGTCGTCGCCCCTGCTGCTGGACGAGTAGCGTTAGTGGGACGAGAATCACAGGGGTTTAATGTTCATGGCAATACAGTCGGAATTGACCATGGTCAAGGAGTGTTGAGTATTATGCTACACCTAAACCAAATCGACGTTCAACAAGGAGATTTTGTCCAAGCCGGTCAAAGAATTGGTACAGTGGGTTCAACGGGAGCTTCTACGGGACCGCATTTGCACTGGGGACTGTATGTTCATGGCATTGCTGTAGATCCAGTGCCCTGGAGATTTGACGGTCTTGAATAATACAGGGTTTAAGTTTTTCTGAAGTTTTCCTGCATCTTATGCACTTATGGGTTTTGTTTAAGGTAAACTCTGGTAAGTCTCCCCTGATCTGAGCGACGAATGGGCAATCCAATCCAACACCATGAGTATTGAAAAAATCGTAGAACAAGCTCTGCAAGATGGTTACTTAACCCCAGTCATGGAAACTGAGGTTGGGCGTATTTGTGATACAGCCTCAGAGCTTTCGATCGAAGAATATATGGCGTTGGATCGCCTGATGGGAGCGCTGTTGACGGGTGAAGTCGTCGCCGTTCCGCGCAAGCAGTTTATTAATGTGATGGAGGAGTTGGTACTCACCGAAGCGATCGCGCAAGTGGCAGAAATTGAAGCAACCAGCGATCAGGTGCTGGATGTGGGTGATATTGCCGCCTATGCTCTGAATCGACTCCCACCTCTGTATGCTACGACAGAAGAAGGGGCAAAATACCAACGTCAACGAGCCAGAGAAGAACTACAAGAGTTGATTACTCAGCAAGTTGATACGGCGATCATGCAAAATCAGCATCGACCCGATTTTGGCTCGGAACGCCAAGCTCTTCGTAGAGGTAGCGGTAAAGATCTGTTCCAGCAGGTGAGTTCCTTACTCCAAGATTACGCCCCCAACTTTGAACCTAAATCTGATCTCAAAAGTCCCTAGAGGCGCAGGGGGAGCAGGGGAAGCAGGGGAAGCAGGGGAAGCAGGGGGGAGCAGAGACTCCTCCGATGAAACATCTTTTGTAGGGGCGGGTTTTACCACTAACGTTTCGTTTTCACCCTGATATAACTAAACCCGCCCCGACCTAACCGTTCAATTATCACAAATGACGAATGACGAATGACGAATCACTTTCTTACCAAGATAGGCGTTCCCACTTTAATTTGGTTATACAATGCCTGAATATCGGCATTTCGCATCCGTAAGCAGCCGTGAGAAATCGGCTTACCAACCAGATCTTCATCATTAGTGCCATGAAAGCCAATCTGATGATGTTCGTCAGACCAAAATCCGATCCAGCGATCGCCTAAGGGGTTATCGGGTCCAGTCGGAATTAAGTCGCCCGTAATCGGTTGTCGCCAGATGGGGTTGATCTGCTTGCGGAGAACCTTGAAGCGACCTGTCGGCGTTTCCCAACCGGGTTGACCCACAGCAACTGGATAGCTGGCGAGTTCTTGCTCTCCCCAGTAACTATACACCTTGGCATCACTCAAATCCACAACTAATCGCACATCCAAAGCGACTATTGCCTGATTCAGATGGGGAATCAGAGGTGATACTGGCGCGATCGCGTTTAGCTCAGAAGAACCTGGATGAGGTAGAATTAATCCGGCTAAGGGAACAGGGGCATCTAAACCCCATCTCCAATCAAGTGCCATTCGCTCTCTTATCCATTCACCATACTTCCCCAGTGGCTGAGGTGAATCCAAGTCGTTCTCATCCTCCGTTCCATAAAATGTCCTCTGAACCGATTGGGCAATTTCAGAGGGGAGTGGTATCGATTGACGTTGTTGCCAAGCTACTGACAATAATAATCCTGCTGACCCAAAGCAAAGCAGCATCAAGCTAGTTTTTAGTGAGAAGGTTCCGCCCATAATGACTTAGGAGGCTATCACAACCGAGGCAACTCTAACTTATCAAAACCACTTTATATTTGACATTGGCAGCCGTCTTACCCTTTTTTCCGGATAGGATGTCTTTCCTCTAGAAGAATGATGATAGGCTTTTCCAGATGCCATATTAGAACTTGACTGGAAACACTACCCGTTTGGAGGATGTACTTGGTAAGTTTGAATAGAGATAATTAAAAATTAGTTTATTCACCCCAACCAAGCCTTTGCTAATCTAAGCGGGAACTCTACGTGAAGTCAGGCGTCTGTGAAAAGTAAGGATGTTCTAGCACCCATTACCATCCATGAGCCAATCGATTTCTCTATCCTGGTCCCCGGTTGAGGTCACACCCAATAATGTGACGGTGCAACCAGAAAAACTCTCGAACTACGATTTAATTTTGCGCTGTCAGGACGGTATTACTCCTGACCGGGCTGCTTTTGCTGAACTGCTACGCCGATATCAGTCCCATGTGGAGAAGGTTTTATACCATCTGGCTCCAGATTGGCAGGACAGACCCGACTTGGCGCAAGAAGTTTGGATTAGAGTTTACCGGAATATTAAGCGCCTCAAGGAACCCGTCAAATTTAAGGGTTGGTTGAGTCGTATCACGACCAATCTTTTCTATGACGAGCTGCGTAAACGCAAACGGGTAGCTCCGCCATTGTCACTGGATGCACCGCGTCGGATGGGTGATGGTGAGATGGATTGGGAAATTGCTGCTGATGGTCCAAGTCCGGAAGACAATATGGCAACGCGGGAATTCTACGCCCAGCTACGAGAAGCCATTAAAGACTTGCCAGAAGCATTCCGCACGACTATTGTCTTGCGAGAAATTGAAGGGATGGCTTATGAAGAGATTGCCGAAATTACAGGCGTATCCCTGGGAACCGTCAAGTCGCGTATCGCTAGAGCCCGCTCAAGACTGCAATCTCAACTGCAACCCTATCTAGATGTTTAATTGTCTCCGGATTAGAATGGGGAAATTGTTCCCCTAAACCAAAGTTCATTCTATGATGGGATATATAACATCTTGGCTCGAGTAATCCCAAACGATTGAGAGCAATGGAATGAAGGGTGTAGTCGTTCACTCAAGTCTTGCGTTACCCTGGCTAAGGTCAACTTTCAACTATTATCTTATTTGCCGAGCTGCAAAAGCTGGCACGTTAACGGTAAAAGTCACACCTTATCAGCCAATACAGTTTAACAGTGGGGATCGGCATCTCCTCACTATAAAACGCCAACAGCGTAATTGATAAGATTACGACCAAGGAAACCCATACCCTCTCTCGAATAGAGATTGTCCAATATCAGTGTGGGATGATGTCACAAAGGATAACGATCCATAATTGAGCGCTAGTGAAGACTCGGTGGTGATCTAAAATGAACTCTAATTTTGATGCTCATAACTGTTCCGGGCAAAAAGCTGCCAGAGACATGGATAGTCTACAGCGCGATCGCTTTGAACTCATCAGTGCCTACATCGATGGTGAGGTGACAGCAGCCGAGCGCTATCAAGTGCAAGATTGGTTAGCAAATGATGCCAATAGCCAGCGCTTGTATGCTCGACTGATGAAGCTACGCCAAGGGTTGCATCAGCTCCCCGTACCTGCCACTCAGGTAACCACTCAAGAGACGGCAAATCAGGTGTTTACCCGCATTGATCGCCGCCGCCTACGGAACACCATGGTTTGGGGTGGCGCTGCGATCGCCGCGATGTTTGTCAGTGCCTTTTCTGGGATACTCCCTGGTAGTCAGTTTATGCCACGGTTGGCTCAAACTCCTGTAACCGAAGAGGCGGCGGAACCTCTGATGATCGCCGTGAACCGTCCAGTTATCCAAATCCCCAAGGCTAAAAGTGCCTCGCCGGAAAATTTTATTGATTCTGCCATCTTCAACCCCTAAAAAATATCTCTGCAAACCTATGCAAGATACGCCGTCATGCGGTACTAACGACTTCCCGTCGGATTCTCACCGACCTCTCTAAGCTCCCCGAAGGGATTGACAGCAGCCGATGACGGTTCATCCCATGATCCCCCGTTCCGTACTGAGCGTAACAGGCGAGTAGACTGTTAGTCTAGGCTGATAGAAGGAGTGGCGAGACGAACCTTTGGCTCGTTTCGCCACCGACTGCCAATGTGACCAGGTGTGCTTCTTCCCTACATTCCGCAGATATTTCAACAGGATTCATAACGATAAAATTGAATGAGAATAAGTGCTAAACGCTTGTGCAGTAATTGTTACAGGCGTTTTTAAGCAAGGGTTCCGCAAACCCCATGACTGTCCCGCGTTTGGTACTCGTTGCACCCCAGACCATCCCCTGGGTGCGCCGATGGTGTCCTCTGAGGGTTTCTGATAGTTCCCCAGGTGTATCCTGTCTTTCTATAAATCTGTTCCCTACCTTATATAGCGCTACGCGCTGGTATAGTTACAAGTTCTGAAAAGCAGCATCAGCAGCTTGATGAACGTTAAAATCATATATTGGTAGCTCTTTTCTAATAGCCGTCTTGATTTTATGCCACCAATGCTCAATTGGGTTTAAGTCG
>NZ_JAVJQP010000174.1:0-39392 GCF_040218875.1 Coleofasciculus sp. D1-CHI-01 | reverse complement strand
GGCGGGTTTTGCTGTTCCGTTATTGGTGAGATAGGGCGGGTTTTGCTGTTCCGTTATTGGTGAGATAGGGCGGGTTTTGCTGTTCCGTTATTGGTGAGATAGGGCGGGTTTTGCTGTTCCGTTATTGGTGAGATAGCTGAGTTGAATTCCTAAACCCGCCCCTACAATTCCTAAACCCGCCCCTACAATTCCTAAACCCGCCCCTACAATGGTTAAATCTGCCCCTACAATTCCTAAACCCGCCCCTACAATTAAATTATAACTACAATTAAATTATGACTTAGTATGACAAATTTAGACGTTCGCCAACTCGGTATTAATTTAAATCATTGGTATGTTGTCGCCCGTAGCGATGAAGTGAAATCACAACCGCTAGGAGTCACCCTTTGGCATCAAAACATTGTCATTTTTCGCGATAGTACGGGTGAAATTCATGCCTTAGAAAATCGCTGTCCCCATCGCCAGGTGCAATTGAGTCACGGTCAAGTTAAGGGTGATTTGTTGGAATGTGCTTATCACGGATGGCAGTTTAAGTCAACAGGGAATTGTGTTTTTGTTCCCTATTTAGCCGAGAATCAAAAGTTGCCGAGTTGTGCAATTCGTGCCTATCCGGTACGGGAAAAGGATGGGTTTATTTGGCTGTTTCCAGGGGAGAGTGATGGGAACATTGGACAACCGATGGGACTCCCGGAGTGGGAGCATTTGAATTATATTGCTACGGTTTCTCAGATTGACTGTAATGCCCATTATTCGTTTTTAATTGAGAATTTGATGGATATGTATCATGGGCATTTACATCAGGATTGGCAAGCGTGGGCTGACCCGGTTTTGGTGGATATCGATGAGGATGAACATCGGGTGGATGCTCATTATCAGGCGAAGAGTTATTATAAGATTGATAAGATTTGGTCGATTTCTCAGTTATTTTTTCCGGCGCTGCGCCGCTTGCATCCGGAACCGTTGGATGTGAGTTATGTTTATCCTCATTGGGTGTCGAGTTTGGGGCAGGATTTTAGGATTTATTGTTTATTGTGTCCGGTGAATTTACGGCAGACTCGTGCCTATTTGGTGCATTTTACCTCGCTAAATGCGTTTTGGCGGTTGCATAAGTTACCGATTTGGTTTCGGCGGCGGATTAAGGATAGTTTGTTTGGTTCGGCGCAGGGGTTGTTGGATGGGTTGGTGCGTCAGGATGTGCAGATGATTGAGGAGGAACAGTTGGCGTATTTGGCGCATCCGCAAGGGAGGGGGTATGAGTTGAATCGGGCGTTGGTGAGTGTGCAAGGGTTGATGCGAAAGCAGGGTGAATTGTAGGGGCGGGTTTAGGGATTGAATGGGGAATCTTGTTGATAATATTTGTGGCAAAACCCGCCCTTTTTTAAGGGTTGAGTTAAATCGGGCGTTGGTGACTGTGCAACGGGTGAATCGTAGGGGCGGGTTTAGGGATTGAATTGGGAATTTTGTTGATACTGTTTGTTGCAAAACCCGCCCTTTGTTAATGTTGAATGTATGTTGTACGTTGGTATGTTCGGTTTTGCGTTGATGGGCTAAAGCCCAAACTACGAACCTAAGGGTAAGGTGACGGTGAAGGTGGTGCCGATGCCGATTTCACTTTCTACTCGGATTGTTCCGCCATGGAGTTCGACGGCTTTTTTCACTATTGATAATCCTAGTCCGGTTCCGGGTATGTTTTTTACATTTTTCGCCCGATGGAAGGGCTCAAATAGTCGGGATAAGTCTTCTCTGGGTATTCCCATCCCTTGATCTTTGATCTGAAAACGGATATTGTCTCGCTGATGTGTCAGGGCTAATTCAATACTACTGTCTGGCAGAGAATAGTTAATGGCGTTGGATAATAAGTTGCCTAATATCTGGTACAGGAGTTTTTCATCTAGGCAAACGCTATGATTTATCTCTGGAGAGTTAAACTGAAGCGTCTTAGTGCTACCTGCTAAAACTTGATAGTCTTCTACTATAGTTTGGCAGAATTGGTCTAAGTCCAGTAATGTGGGGTTGAGTTCGAGTTTGTCGGCGCTGGCTTTGCTGAAAACTAGGACATCATCGAGTATTTTAGTAATCCGCCGCACGGCTTTGTCGGTTCGTTGTAGCAATTGGTGGCTTTTTTCCTCGGTTAAGCTGTCGCGAGAACGGGCGAGGAGTTGGGCGGAGACGTAAATCATGTTCAGGGGGGTGCGGAATTCGTGGGAGACGGTTTGGATGAACCGCGATTTGAGTTCGCTGAATTCTTTTTCGGCTTCTAATTCTCGGCGTAAGCTTTCGACTTGATGGCGATACGTCATGTCCCGAATTAACCAGCGCAATCCTACGATTTCCGATTGAGGGTTGAGTATGGCGGAAATGGAAATCTCTGCCGGAAATGGTTCACTCTGGCGCGGTTTTAGGGATAGTTCCCAGTCTCGGTATAGCAGGCTGCTGGAACAGTCGGGGGAGGATATATCGCTGAGTCGGTTGAGTTGGGTGCGAAAGGTGGATTTGTTCGCATCGGTGACAAAAACAGCGAGGGGTTTGCCGATGAGACGCCGCTTCTCTATATTCAGTAGGCTGGCGGCGGCTTGATTGGCTTCCTGAATCACACCGGATGCGGTGGTGAGGAGATAGCCGTCTGGGGCGAATTCAAATAGTTCTTGATACCGTTTGCGTTCCGCTTCTGTGGCTTGATGGGCTACGCTGATTTCCTCGTTTCGTGCTTGGATTTCTTCGACAGCTACTTGTAATTCTTCTAGGGTGGTTGAGAGTTCAGTGACGGTTTCGGCTAGCTTAATTGAGCATTCATCAGGTGAGAGTTCAACCTCGGGTTGAGCTTGGTGTAAACGTTCTTGGGCTTGGTGGATATGAGTGTTAATGACTTCAGTTAAGCTGTCTGAGGATAAATTGGGTTTTTTTTTGCCGATTGATTGGGGTTCATTTTTGCCTCTATCGCGTCAGTGGTTTTTCGGATATTGAAGCTTGTCTAGAAGTTAATAGTATATTTTTGGGTTATCTCAAAACAGTTGTATCACCGTTAGTCGGGTGACGACTTGTCGTCACCCGACTCGAAATTTTTTGAATTTAATAAGGGGAACTTAATGGTAAATGTTGTGCCAATGTCAATCTGACTTTGGACAGATATTTTGCCTTGATGTAAATCCACGGCTTTTTTGACGATCGCGAGTCCTAGTCCTGTCCCGTTTATTGTACCTGTATTCTGGGCGCGATGGAAGGGTTCAAATAAATGAACTTGATCATTTGGGGGAATGCCGATACCGCGATCGCGAATCATAATTATAGCTTGATTCTCCTCACGATTCAGTTCAAAATCTACGGGATCACCGTTGGGTGAGTATTTCAGGGCATTTGTGAGTAAATTACTCACAATTTGCCGCAGCAGTTTGGGGTCAAAATTGCCGCCAATATCATCATCGTTACACTTAAACTGAATCCGTTCTTGATTCGCGGCTTCTAGGTGCAAGTCCTCGACCACATTCTGACAAAATTCGCCTAAATCGACAACAGTAGGATTAAATTCTAGTTTTTCGGCATCGGCTTTGCTATAAATTAAGATATCTTCCAATAACTGGGTCATATAATCCACCGATTGGCTAATTTTCTGGAAATGTATGGCTTTTCGTTCTGGACTCAAGCGATCGCTATACCGTTCTAGCATTTCACTAGAAGATAAAATTGTGGTTAGCGGTGTGCGGAATTCGTGGGAGACGGTACTGAGAAACCGGGATTTGAGTTCGCTGAGTTCTTGTTGTTCGGCTAATTCCTGGCGCAAGACTTCCGCTTGCTGGCGCTGGCTGACATCGCTAATTAACCAGCGCAATCCGGTTAAATTACCATGATTATCGCGAATGGGAGAAACCGCGATCGCGGCGGGAAAGGATTTACCGTGGCGAGGCTGTAGCTGCACGTCCCACCCCATCGATTGGGAGGATTGTATCACCTGTTCCAGTTGGTTGCAAAAGGCTTTGCGGTGAGATTCAGCGACAAAGCCAGGTAACGTTTTGCCAATAATGTAGTTGGGCGAGATGTTCAACATCATACTGGCGGCTGGATTGGCGGTATGAATTTGTCCCGTCAGATTCGTCACAAAGTAGGCTTCTGAGGTGCTATTAAATAACTCTCGGTAGTGCTGGAGTTCGATTTGGCTGGCGTTATTTGTGGTGACTAACTCCTGCTGTTGCTGGTAGAGTTCCTCCAGTGTGATCGAAAACTCCTCTAGAATCGTTGAGAGGATTTCGGGATTAACCGTCGCTTGATTGATCCGGTTCAAAAAGGATTCTAGGCGTTGTTGGGAGAGTTGAATCGGTAGATTGTTCATTGCTGATTGTTGATTGTTCATTGTTCATTGTTGATTGGTAATTCTCTCCCCCATCTTCCCCCATCTTCCCCCATCTCCCTCATCTCCTTGATTATTCTACCTCTTTAAGCAGAACAATCGCCCCCTGTGATTCTTCTACCTGTATCCCTTTCAAGCTGTGGATTGTAACCTGACATTGAATGGATTGACCTCGACGATTAATTGCCTCCACAGTGATTGTCTGATGATTTTCCTCATCCTGAAAACATTTACGGATGGGTTCGTGCAACTCTTCCACAGGTAAGCCAATATCTAAACTCAGTAGGGATTTGTTTTTTACCTCATCACTGCGTGCTCCCCAAAGCTGCTCGGATTCTTGATTCCAACGGATAATATGGAATTGGCGGTCTACAATAATCACTCCCTTTTGGAAACTTTCTAGAATTGACGCTAAAAATCCATTGGCTTCGTTGACTTCATCCGTCCGCACGCGCAATTCGTCATTCATTGTCCTTAATTCTTCATTGGTAGACTCGAGTTCTTCATTCATTGTCTCCAATTCTTCGTTCGTAGATTGCAGTTCCTCGTTCGTGGTTTCTAGTTCCTCGTTCGTAGATTGCAGTTCCTCATTCGTGGTTTCTAGTTCCTCATTACTCGACTGAAGTTCCTCATTCGCCGTTTCCAGTTCTTGGCTGGATGCTATATATTTATTTCGCAATAGGTTGTAGGAAGTGACATCTTGAAAGGAAATACTCACTCCCAATAACTGATTGTCATTGCCATTTTCATGTAAGGGAGTAATTTGCACATCCAAGTACTGAGTTTTATCTGACTGCTCCCGGACTACATCGTTAATTGTAATCGACGTGCGATCGCGATAGACATCATCGATGATTGACCGGAGTTCTAGGGGACGGTAGGAAACTTCTAAGTCTCGAAACATTTTGCCCAGATCTTTCCTTTTGAGGTCAAACATCGACCGAGCGCTCATATTTGCCAATACCAAATAGCCATTGGCATCGACAATAATTTGTGCAATCGGTGAGGTGTTAAACGCCGCTTCTCGCAGCCGCACCCGTTCCGACAGACGCGCACTCGACTCTTCATCCCCAGATTGAGCGGATATCAGCAAGCGATCCCTCAGCTTCAGTTTTGGCACTTTGGTAAAGATGCGGTTCTGTAAATTTAAGGGTTTAAATAGGTTGCTATTCGTCAGCAGCATTTCGGCTCTGCCCAAAAATAAAGCGCCGTTGTTCTTTAGGGCAAAGTTAAAACGTGTCAAAATTCGTTTCTGAGTTTCCCCATTAAAATACATCAGCGTGTTGCGGCAAATCAGCAAATCCAGTCGGGAAATTGGCGCATCTTGCACCAAATCATTCCGACCAAAAATCACTACACGGCGGATATCAGCTCGGACTACATAGTGATTGTTGATTTGTTCAAAATAGCGCTTTCGCCATTCATCGGGAATGTTTTCTAAGGCTTTGGATTGATAGCGTGCCCAACGAGCTTGCTCCAAGGCTTCTTCATCGACATCGGTAGCATAAATTTTAACGCGCTGATGCAATGTTTCAAATCCCAGTATTTCTGCCAAAATCATGGCGATAGAATAGGCTTCTTCCCCAGAGGAACACGCCGCACTCCAGACACGGATTTGCTCTTGCTTATCCTTTTGCTGCAACAGTTGTGGCAGGATTTGATGGTGTAAATAGTCCCAGGCGTCGGCATCCCGGATAAATTTGGTCACGTTGATTAAAATCGTATTGAACAGCGACTCAAATTCTTCCGGATGAACTTCCAGGAATTCCAGATAATCCCCAAAATTATCGATATGGTGAGACTGCATTCGCCGGGTTACCCGCCGCTTGAGTGTAGAGCGTTTGTAACCCGTAAAATCAAAGCCGCGTGTTTCTTTTAGGTACTCCAGTAAAGCTTCAAAAATCCGATTTTCTTCTCGTTCTTGGTCATTTGTCATTACTTATTACTTATTAATTATTACTTATTACTTATTACTTATTACTTATTACTTATTACTTATTATAGAGTAAATCGCAATTAAAAAGCAAAAAGCAAATCATATAAACCTTAAAACACTATACCCTGAAACCTTCTACCCTCTACCTTCCTTTACAAGTTGGATAAGAGTTTCGGCAATGTCGGGTAAGGGTAAAATTAAATCAACTATCCCGGTGTCAATGGCAGAACTGGGCATACCAAAATGTTCCGACGTTTCTTGATTTTGGCTAATCACCATACCTCCCATTTTCGCGATCGCCTTTACTCCTTGTGTGCCATCTTTCCCTGTCCCGGTCAACACCACAGCAATTGCCCGATTTTGATAACTGTTTGCCAGCGACTCAAACAGTAAATCAGCCGAGGGACGGACAAAATGGACGAGGGGCGACTGAGTTAAGGAAAGAGTCCCATCAGAGTTTACCAAAATATGATAATTCGGTTGGGCAATATAGATTTGTGCCGGACTTAGCTTGTCTCCTTCCTCCACCTGCTTAATCGACAAAGAAATCCGCCGACGCAGTATGTCTGCCATTAGGGAATGGTGACTGCGGTTAAGATGCTGCAACACCAGAACCGCCGCCGGAAAGTCAGAGGGTAGATGGGATAAAAGCTGAGATAGCGCCTTCAGCCCACCAGCAGATGCGGCGATGGCGACAACATCAAAGGCAGTATTGGCGAAGGCTGGGGGGGGATTGGTGTGTTGATCAATTTGGGGCTGTGACATTTTCTTAGCAGTCAACTATAAGGGTTAACGCTTTCAGTGTACCGATTTTGGCAATATCGGCGCGAGGTCAGGGGAGGGATTGACATCTCCACTCCTTAAAAGAGAGTGGATTCTGAGCGGATAGTACGTTTGCCCATCTTAGGACTCCATAAGCTTGAGAGTAATCTAGGTTTGGATTAACCTTAATCGGTTGTATTAGATGATGTCCGGCTTTCTCACCCCTAATAAAAAAGTAGGGACTTGGTAACCAAGCCCCTACTTACCCTCACCGTAATTATGGGTTTCAACCGGACATGATAAGTAGTCTGGCTAATAATGATTCCCCACCTTACGATGATGTACCGCCGTCATCGCATCCGTCTTAGAAACTCGTCCCGCCGAAACAGTGGCATAAATAGTCCAGTGATCGCCACAATCTAAGCGACTTTTCACTTCACATTCCATATAGGCTAAAGCATCAGCTAAAATCGGAGAACCATTGCTGGCAGAATAAGTTTTAATCCCCTCAAAACGGTTAGCACCGGGCGGGAAGCGCTTGAGGAAATGCTTCATCAGCCCTTGGTAATTCCCGGCTTCCAAGACATTGAGAATAAAGCGATCGCCCACATACATAAACGACTCGATCGCCCGATCCTTTGCCACCGCCACCGATACGCCCAAGGGTTTAAATGAGGCTTGCGCTACCCACGATGCTACCATCGCACTGGTGATATTCCCCTTTTTGGCAGTAATAACATATAGCCCACTGCTGAGTCGCCCCAAGGCTTTATCCAAATCACTATCCAGGGACTTCGTTTGCTTAATTGTGCGATCGCGTGACAACCATTGTCCTAAATCAGTCCCGGCTTCTTCACATAACTGATAAACCTGTTCATCAGGCGTATCTTTGACTAAAATCGGCGCAAACCCTGGCGTTAGTCCTAAATCCCGGAACTTATTCACCAACAGATACGCCGATTCACTCTCACCCGCCCCCGATTCAAACACACCAAAGGATTGCTTCGGATTCGTCGCCCCTAAAATTGTACCCATCGCAGTTTGGGCGACAGCAGCTACCTCTCCCGTCGTCGGCGGTGTACCCATCACCACCCCAGACGCAATACTCATCAATTCCTTAATCTCTTGCGGATCAGCCGATCGCAAGTCCATCATATCCACCGCCACACCCGTCTTAGTAATCCCATGGGCAATCGCTTGGGAAAGGCGATCGCTATATCCGTAATCCGATAAGTAAAATACAGCAACCGTCGTGTCTGCTTTTGCCTGTTCCTCACTCCAGCGCCGATACCGTCCGGTGAGTTCACTCAGATTGTGATAGAGTAAGGGACCATGACCTGTGGCAATGGTGCTAATTTCAGGTAACTTGTCCATCCGTTTCAGGGCGGATAGCACCGAACGGGCATTGGGACCCATTAAACAGTCATAGTAATATTTAAAGTCGTTTTCGATCAGGTCGATGTCTTCATCGAAGGTATAATCATCACAATAGTGCATCCCAAAAGCATCACAGGTAAATAGAACCTGAGTTTTGGTATCATAGGTGAAAATCGTATCGGGCCAATGGAGATTCGGCGCAATGACAGCTTCCAGGATATGCCCATTTCCCAAATCAACGCGATCGCCGTTTTTGACGATTTGCGATTGAAACGGCTGATTCACCCAATTTTCCAGGAATTGGATCGCCACTTTTGAGCCAACCACCGTAATATTGGGGGCAAGTGCCAGAATATCTTTAACTAAGCCACTGTGATCCGGTTCCGTGTGGCTAACCACCAGATAATCTAATCTGGCTGGGTCAATTAATCCCTTCAATGTATCGAGATAGAGTTGGCGAAACTTTTCATGAGAGGTATCCACCAACGCCGTTTTTTCGCTCTGAATCAGGAACGAGTTATACGTCGTACCATTCTGTAAACCAAATTCTATATCAAAGCGATCGCGATCCCAATCCAGCGATCGGATTGCTGTGGTATCCGGGGCAATTTCGGTAGTCTGCATCGTCAACCGACGCTTAATTCCCTCTGCTACTGCGACCATCGGTTGTCTCCTTTCTTATATAAACTTCATTTACCCTGCTTTTTAATTATCTTTACATATTAATTGAGAGTTTTAGATTTAAATAGCTTATAAAAATGATTCAGGATTTAATATTTCCTTCTGCCTTCTCTCCCCCCTGGATTTCGCGTTTTTCCGGATACAGTCAGGCATATAGAGAAGGAGGGAAAGGTAGATGCACCCTGATGACTCCCCTCAACGCCTATTTCTCCTTCGCGTTGAGGGTTTTTTCTGAAGGAGTGACAAGCTGTCTAAAACCTTTTTAAATAAGGCTTTGAGCGACATTAGCATCTCCAAAAATGAAGCCTTATTGACAGATGAAGACCACCCGATGAGATATATTCAAGCGAAGCGTTGCGCGGGGGGTATGGGGGCTAGTCCCCCAGAAACAACCCCTATCTTTGACCCTATCTGTGACCAGAAGAAATAGGCTAAAAGCCAGACGCTACATTTGAATAATGACAGGACTTATTCGTACAATCTGGAAGTTGCCCGTGGTACAACGGTCGATGGCATGTATATTCCTGCTGGTGCAACAATTCTGGGTCGCTATGAACCAGCAAGTGGGGGATTGCGCTACGTGGCGACAGGCGTGAGAATGAATGGTCGCACCTACAACCTTGATGCCACTTCAGAGGTGATTGAAGACCAAAAAGACCCACGGGATACCTCCGCCGGATCAATTGCAGAAGATGCGGGTATCGGTGCTGCTGGTGGGGCAATATTAGGTGAAGTTTTCGGAGACGCGGACATTGAAGAAATCATTGGCGGTGCTGTTGCTGGTGGTGTCGCGGGTAATGTTACGGCTGACCGAGTGGTTGTGGTGGAACCTGACCAAAGGATTACCCTCTACGGTAGCTAGAGTGTCGGTTCAGTAAAATAACTTGACAGAACGTGCAAAATCTGCATAATTTAGAGGCAAGCATTGGAGGTAAACTAAATCAAGTCACTCCTCAAAGGCTTGCCAATTAATTTATCTAATGCGATCGCGCTCCCGAATGCTCAACTCCAGTATGTATCGTCTGAGTCTGACTCTTGGTCAGCAGAAGCGGTTTGATTTCGCACCTCGGTGTCTTGGTCATCGCCTGAACCCTGTCGGATTTGACGACATCTAGAAAGGAGTTCTTCAAGATTTTCTTCCATATCTTTTAGATCAAGTAGCTGGAGTTGGTTAGAAAAGGACATTTTTTGATTCTCTTAACTGTTTACCCTTGCCTATTTCCAGTATTCCAGACTTACTAATAAATTCAGTGTATTACCTGTGTTTTTTTTGTGAAGTTATCGCTAAAAAATGATAAAGATTTTTTTTAGTAAAACTTAATTCAATTATTCTTTGAAGAAGTAGATAAACAAAACTTAAATCATAGGTTGTCAATAGAGAATTTGGCGGTTGTCTTTGCGCTCAATAGGGTCTTCCCCAAATACCTATCGTTTCGGCTATACACCTTAACCTGCAAGATTCTTCATTATAGCCACAAATTTAATTCCCCAAAAAATTAAGTGGCGATCGGCAACAAGATCAGGATAAAATTTAGGATGACGACTATGTAAGTAGTAGAGTAATAAGTCAGCGTCTCCACCAGTTAAAACTATTGGGCTATTAGGGAAGCGATGCAACCAATCGGCAATAAACTCTCGAATTCCTGCTAATAGAGTATAAATAACGCCACTTTCAATCGCGGTCAAGGTATCTATCGCCCAACGGTTGGGTAATTGGCGCTTCAGTGAGATAGACGGTAAGGCGGCTGTGTTGTGGGCTAAGGATTCAAGTTGTAATTTGAGTCCCGGTAAAATAGCGCCGCCGATAAGATGACGATGATCATCGACACCCGTAACGGTTAGTGCTGTACCCGCATCAATCACCAGCACCGGATAATTATAGGTTTCCCCCGCCCCTAACACAGCGAGGGCGCGATCAATACCCAAGGTGGGATAGACGCCTAACAGAGGTATATCCTCTAGAGTAATAACCTGGGCAACTGGATAAGTTTGCCACAATGGAGTTTGCTCAGGAATGACTGAAGCGATATAAAGGGGTAGGTATGGATTGGAGGAATAACCAGAAAGGAAAGGTTCACCGAAGATGGTGGTAGGTAAAAGACCAGATGTCCAGTGTTGGATGATCGATTCCACCTCTGCTGCTGGGAAATGCTGGGTATCCCAAGCCTCTTGGAGAACATCTCCCGCAAACCAAGCCCAGTGCAGCCGAGAGTTACCAATCATCAATGTGACATAGTGGTCTGGAAGAGTCATGTTCGTTAGAATTGCTTAGACATTAAGGATTAGTGATTGAACAGTTTAAACGTATACCATTGGGTGTAATCAACGTTTCATCCATCAGCGCAGACCCATTCTGTTAGATGTTTGACGTCTCAAAGCAGTCGTTAACCCTACCAATCCCCAAAACAATTGATTGGCTGATCTACCCATTACTAATCAACTGCATCTATTGTTAGGGAAGGGAATAATCTGCCAAATTATAGGTTGATCCTGATCAGGCGCAAATGCGATAAGTAATTAGATCCATCTTACGGCTTAGGAGAAAGGTTGCCTTTAGCTTGAGTATTTTATAGTGATGGAGTAAGGAGGTTCACCCATGTATGTACCCGTTTGGCCCGGTAAAAGTTACCCTTTAGGAGCAACCTGGGATGGTAAAGGCACAAACTTTGCCTTGTTCAGTGAGAACGCAACGGCTGTCGAGCTTTGTTTATTCGATGATCAGGATGAGGAGACACGCTTCGAGTTGACAGAAGTCAGCAACTTCGTCTGGCATGGTTATTTACCGGGTATCGGTCCCGGACAACGGTACGGTTTCCGCGTCCATGGTCTGTTTGCACCGGAGGAGGGTCATCGATTCAATCCCAATAAACTGTTGATTGACCCTTATGCTAAGGCATTAGATGGCGAGATTGGCTACGGGGAGGAAATCTTTGGCTATCCGTGGGATGATCCAGAAAAGGACTTGGTATTGTCTGAAAGTGATGATGCTCATCGGGTACCCAAAGCCGTGGTTGTTGATGAGTCCTTTGACTGGGAAGAGGACGAACTGCTGCAACGACAGGCTCACGAAACGATTATTTACGAAACCCATGTTAGGGGCTTCACTAAGCTAAACCCAGACATCCCCGAACCTCTACGCGGAACTTATGCGGGACTGGCGCATCCTGCCGCGATCGCGTATCTTCAGACTTTAGGGATTACAGCGGTAGAATTGCTCCCCGTGCATCACTTCTTGTCCCAACCCGGACATTTAGTGGATAAGGATTTAAAGAATTACTGGGGTTATGATTCCATAAACTATATGGCTCCCCATGCTAACTACAGCGCCAGTGGCACTCAAGGGCAACAGGTTCGTGAGTTTAAGGAAATGGTCAAGGCGCTACATAAAGCGGGCATTGAGGTGATTCTGGATGTCGTTTACAATCATACCGGCGAAGGCAATCATCTCGGTCCAACGCTTTCCCTGCGCGGCATTGACAATGTGGCATACTACCGCACCATGGAAGATGATCCTCGCTACTACATGGATTTTACTGGGTGTGGAAATTCCCTAAATGTGCGTCATCCCCAAGTCCTGAAGCTAATTATGGATAGCTTGCGGTATTGGGTGCTAGAGATGCATGTGGATGGCTTCCGCTTTGACTTAGCCTCAGCATTGGCGCGAGAACTCTATGAGGTGGATAGTCTGGCGGCATTCTTTGATATTATTCACCAAGATCCAGTCCTCTCAAATGTGAAGCTGATTGCTGAACCCTGGGATGTGGGTATGGGCGGCTATCAAGTGGGTAAATTCCCTTTGCTATGGTCCGAGTGGAATGGGCAATATCGGGATACGGTGCGCGACTTTTGGCGCGGTGAAGATAGCAGTTTAGCGGAATTTGCCTATCGGTTCACGGGAAGTTCTGACTTGTATGAGTCCAACGGACGACGACCCAGTGCTAGCATTAACTTCATTACCGCCCATGATGGATTTACCCTGAATGACCTGGTAAGCTACAACGAAAAACATAACGAGGCAAATGGGGAAGAAAACCGGGATGGGGAAAGCCATAACCGTTCCTGGAATTGTGGGGCGGAAGGCGAAACTGATGACCCAGAGATTCTCCAGTTAAGGAATAGACAACGGCGCAACTTTTTGGTCACGCTGATGTTATCCCAAGGCGTCCCCATGCTACTAGGCGGCGATGAAATTGGGCGAACGCAAGGGGGCAATAATAATGCCTACTGTCAGGATAGTGACATCTCCTGGTTTGATTGGGATTTACCGGAGGAAAATGCCGCCCTTCTCGACTTCACCCGTGAACTGATCTATTTCCGCCGCCAGCATCCCACATTCCGGCGACGCAAGTGGTTTCTCGGTCGAGCGATTCACGGTTCTAGCGTTAAGGATATTGGTTGGTTCAACCCCGATGGCGGCGATATGACCGAGGATCAATGGATGGCGGGGTATACCAAGGCGATCGGTATTTTCTTAAATGGTGAAGAAATTGCCACGCCGGGAGTGGAGGGGGAACGAGTCATGGATGAGAGTTTCTTCATCTGCTTCAATGCTCACTATGAGATGATTGAATTTACGCTCCCTCCAGGATTGCAAGCCAGAGAATGGGTGGTGGTGATTGACACCGACAAGCCTCGCTTTGTTGAGGAGGAGATTAGCTATACCGAGGATAAGCCGATTCCAGTTACCGCGCGATCGGTGATGGTGTTGCGACGACGATAAGGTTATTTGTAGAGACGCGCCATGGCGCGTCTCTACCCGTGCTGAAAAATGCTGTATAGCACCCGACAAATGTATAAATACTCGGGTAGGGGCGACCCGCTTGCATAAATGAACAACTGTATCCATTCAATTGGGTCGGGTCGCCCTCCACTTACGGCAGATTGCAAGGGCATTGACAAGCTAGGGCGGGTTTTGTTGTTCATTTATCGGTGAGCTAGGACGGGTTTCTTTGTTCATTTATTGGTGGGGAGGGCGGGTTTCTTTGTTCATTTATCGGTGGGGAGGGCGGGTTTTGTTGTTCCGTTATTTTAACAATAGCTGACCTTAGTCCCTAAACCCGCCCCTACAATTGTCCCTAAACCCGTCCCTATAATTGTGGCTAAACCTATCCCTAGACTATTGCTTTATCATCTTGATTCACGACCCGATTTAACTTACCACTGTGATATCCTTCTAAATCTAGGGTGACATACAAAAAGCCTAAATCTTGAAACGCTGATACCAGGGTTGGTAAATCCATAGTCAAAACAAATTCTTTAATTTGTTCCGGCGATAATTCAATGCGTGCGGTATCCCCTTGAGAACGCACCCGCAAATTTTTCCACCCTAGTTTCCGTAAATAAACTTCTGCCCGCCCTACCCGTTGCAGTTTCGCGATCGTAATTTCTTCGCCATAAGGAAAGCGAGAACTTAGACAAGGTTGTGCAGGTTTATCCCACCAGGGAAGCCCTAACTGTTGCGAGAGTTGGCGCACTTCCGCTTTTGTCACCCCCACTTCCGCTAAAGGCGATCGCGCCCCTCGTTCTTGCGCGGCTTGAATTCCTGGACGATAGTCCCCCAAGTCATCAGCATTGACGCCATCCACGACGTAAGGATAACCCCGTTGCAGCGCCAAGGGTTTCAGCGTGTCGTGAAGTTCACTTTTGCAAAAATAGCAACGGTTAACCGGATTCGCCGTATAATTGGGATTATTCATTTCATCGGTTTGCACCAATTCATGAGGAATGCCAATTACCGCCGCTTGAATCCGTGCGTCTTCCAATTCTTCAGGTAGCAGAGACGGGGATTCGGCGGTTACAGCTAAAGCGCGATCGCCTAAAGCCTGATAAGCAATCTTGGCAACTAAGGTGCTATCCACTCCTCCAGAATAGGCAATCAATGCCCGATCCATTTGAGCAAATAAGCGGGTGAGTTGTTCAAGTTTATTATTTAACATGGTTGTCAAGACAGATGACTTCAAGGCAGAAGGCAGAAGTTATGCCTTATTGTATTGTAGGGGCGGGTTTAGGGAATCATTGTAGGGGCGGGTTTAGGGAATCATTGTAGGGGCGGGTTTAGGGAATCATTGTAGGGGCGGGTTTAGGGAATCAACTCAGCTAGTCACCGCTAAATGAACAACAAAACCCGCCCTCTTCACCGCTAAATGAACAACAAAACCCGCCCTCTTCACTAAATGAACAACAAAACCCGCCCTCTTCACCACTAACGGAACAACAAAACCCGCCCTCTTCACCACTAACGGAACAACAAAACCCGCCCTCTTCACCGATAAGTTATCAACAAAACCCGCCCTCTTGTCGTTTAGATTTGAGCCAAATGGCAAATGACGTAGCTTGCTTCTCGCTCTCGCGAGTATGACACAAACAAAAGGCAAAGGACAAAGGACAAATGACCAATACCAATACCAATTAAGCCAAAAGCGATTCCCCTTGTTCGTCCGAAGTTGCCAATTCCTGCAAACGTTCCTGTTGATCCTGGGTAATACAGGCTTGAATCACAGACTCTAAATCCCCTTCCAGCAAGCTATTCAGAGAATAGTTTTGACTCAAGCGATGATCCGTAATCCGATTGTCCTTATAGTTATAAGTACGAATCTTCTCCGATCGCGAACCCGTACCCACCTGCGATCGCCGCATTGAGGTAACAGCTTCCTGTTGCTCCCGCAGCTTCATTTCATACAGTTTAGCGCGGAGAATTTGCAGCGCCCGCTCTCGGTTTTGCAGTTGAGAACGCTCCTCCGTACAGAAGATCCGAATCCCCGTCGGCTTGTGGAACAGATCAACCGCCGTTTCCACCTTGTTCACATTCTGTCCACCAGCGCCACCCGAACGGGCTGTGGAAACCTCCAAATCCTTCGGATCAACCTCAATTTCCACATCATCTACTTCTGGCATTACCGCCACAGTCGCGGTTGAGGTATGAACTCGTCCCCCCGCTTCAGTCACCGGGACTCGTTGCACCCGATGAACACCCGCTTCAAACTTCAGCTTGCTATAAACCTGTTCCCCTTGAATTTCCAGAATCGCCTCTTTAAATCCGCCCATGTCAGCCGGGGATTCACTCAATAGCTTCACCCGCCAGTTCTGAGTTTCGGCATAGCGCGAGTACATTCGCACCAAATCACCTGCCCAAATACTGGCTTCGTCGCCGCCGGTTCCTGCCCGAATCTCCAACATGATGTTCTTATCATCATTCGGATCACGGGGCAAGAGTAGGATTTTCAGGCGTTTTTCCAACTCCTCCAGCTTCGTTTGCAGTTCCTCAACTTCCAGGGCTGCCATTTCGTGCATTTCACCATCCCCATTGGCTTCCTTGAGGATTTGCCGAGCGCCCGTCAGTTCCTCCTGGGCTGTTTTCCACAGTTCGTAGGTGCTAACCACTTCCTCTAGGGACGAACGGGCTTTTGCCACCCGATGCACTTCCACCGGATCAGTGGCAATATCAGGGTCAGCCAAACGGCGCGTTAATTCGTGAAAGGTTTGTTCAACCGATTGTAATTTATCGAGTAGGTAAGTTTCCGCCATGGTTACAGCGATCGCTCCATTAAAATAGCCTAAAAAAGCATTGAATAGCGAAGTCTAACTATTAAGAGTTAGGCTCCGCTACCGTCGAACACACTTCAAGCTACCTCGCTATTTCTCTTTAGGCGATTGCTGCTCCGAGGCATTTCCTTCTAACATGCCGTATTTCCGCATAAAGCGCTCCACACGACCTTCCGTGTCAATAATTTTTTGGGTTCCGGTGTAGAAGGGATGATTTCCCGACCACACATCAACATGAATTTCGGGCTGGGTTGAACCAACCGTCATCACAACTTCTCCGTTGCAATAGACTTTGGCGTCTGGATACCACTGGGGATGAATATCAGGTTTTGGCATGGTTACTTTCCTCTTTGAGCAAGCGTTTCTTCGTTCTGTCGTTTGTGTCGTTTGGGGCGAAATCACCCCTGATGATTCGTCTTCTCTTCTCCCAATTCTAACGCTTCGAGTATTGGGGAGCTTTGCGGGCTTTATGTAAGCCATATTTCTTCCGTTCTTTGGCACGGGGATCGCGAGTTAAATACCCTTCCATCTTCAACGGAGAGCGATTTTCCGGGTCAAGTTCACAAAGCGCCCGCGCCACACCTAAGCGAATCGCATCGGATTGTCCCGTCAACCCACCACCGTGAGCAGTGACTAAAATGTCATAATCATTTTCTAGACCCAGGGTTTCCAATGGTGATTTGGTCACCATTAAATAGGCTGGATTGAGATTAAAGTAAACATCGCCGGGACGTCCGTTAACAACGAGTTGACCCGTCCCCGGAACTAGGCGCACCCGGGCAACTGAGGATTTACGGCGACCCGTTCCCCAGTAAACGGCGCGATTTTCCATTGGTTCTGTTGCTTGCATTAGTCTTGTTCTCCTGGAATGGTTTCAATGGTTAAGGTTTGAGGCTTTTGAGCGTCATGGGGATGAGCGGCTCCCGCGTAAACTTTCAGCTTAGTAAAAAGTTTGCGACCCAGGGAATTTTTGGGCAGCATTCCTTTAACCGCCTTTTCAATAATCCGCTCCGGTAGACGGGCTTGTAAATGGGCAAAGGTTTCCGTCTTCATCCCACCCGGACGACCGGAATGGCGGCGATAGAGCTTCTGACTGCTTTTTTTTCCGGTGACGACGACTTTATCAGCATTAACCACGATCACGAAGTCCCCTGTATCCATGTGCGGGGAATAGATCGGTTTATTTTTCCCTCTAAGAATCATGGCAATTTGAGTTGCCAATCGTCCCAGACGTTGACCTTCGGCATCAATAACGTACCAATTTTGTTCTAAAGAATCCTGAGTTGGCAGGTAAGTTTTTTGCATGAGTTTTTTTGATTACGTATACAGTTAACCTAAACACAATTGGGGGGCATCTCAGTCGGCAAGATGAACTTAGGCTGAGTATCAAACCAGGTTTTTGGCGGAAACGGCGAATTTGGATACCCCACTCTTAACAAACACAGCCCCTTGGCTGGCGCTGAATATTTGATCCGCTCCCGCTGTTGATTCACCCACAGTTGAGTAAACTCGTGGGGATTAAGGTTGCCCCGCCCTACCTCCACCAGCATGCCGACGAGTAGCCGCACCATGCCGTATAAAAATCCATCCGCCTGAATTTCAATATGAATAAATGAACCATTCCGGTAACAGTGGGTGTCCTGAACCGTGACCCAGGAATGCTTCCGTCCAGAGTTGGCGCGATGGAACGCCGCCAGGTGGTGTTTGCCCCGTAGCGGATTCAGTGCTTCCTGAATCCGATGTTCATCTAAGGGAGCGTGATAGTAATGCCAACTAAACGGTCGCACAAACAGGTTGGGACAAGCGTCTGTATAGATACTGTACCGATACCGACGCCAAATCGCCGAAAAGCGAGCGTGCCAATTGGCGGGTACGGGGGCTGATGCCCGAATCAGAATATCCTCTGGTAGTCGGCTATTGAGGATATGCATCCACCGCTCTCCCGGAATCGGACGGCTACTATTAAAATGGGCGACTTGGGCAGCGGCATGAACCCCTGTATCAGTACGCCCTGCAGCGTGTAAGGTTACAGGTTTTCCTTCGACAGTAGACAGAACTTGTTCAATCTCCGCTTGTACCGTGCGATGGAGAGGCTGTCGTTGCCAACCAGAGAACTTGGTACCCAGGTATTGAATCACCAGAGCGATGCGTTGAGTTGGCTTAACCTCGCACTCGGACATGACTTGAGTTCACACCAGCTCGATAATAGCCATTTCCGCATTATCCCCACGACGGCGCAGGGTTCTGAGTACGCGAGTATACCCACCGTTACGGTTGCCATAGCGATCATTCACCCCTTCAAACAAGGCATGAACTAATTGCTTGTCGTAAATATAACCCAAGGCTTGACGGCGAGACGCTAGGGAGCCATCTTTTGCCAAGGTAATCATTTTTTCCACTTGGGAACGCACAGCTTTTGCCCGCGTTTTGGTGGTGGTGACTCGACCATGACGAATCAACTCCGTAGCTAGGCTGCGGAGCAGCGCTCGACGCTGGTCAGCTGGTTTTCCCAGTTTGGGTACACGACGACGATGACGCATTGTCTTTTCTTCCTCTACAATCCCACAACAACGAAAACTTTTTCAATCGAATGGCTAATCGTCAACTCGATTAGCCATTTAGTCTCAATCCTTAAGTTGGTTTAGCCGATTTTTCGTGGGGTAATGTAATCCCCAAGCGTTTTTGCAAGGCGTCGATGACTTCTTCGGCAGACTTTTGACCAAAGTTCTTGATTTCGAGCAGATCCTCCTGGCTATAATCCAGTAAATCAGCAACGGAGTTAATTTGCGCTCGCTTGAGGCAGTTATATGCCCGCACCGACAGTTGCAGTTCTTCAATCGGAATTTGGCTGGTTGGATCTTCATCTTCAGGACGACCCACAGGCTCTGGCTTCAGCTCGATATCTTTCAGGGGATTGAATAAATCCACAAGAAGGTTAGCGGCTTGACTCAGTGCTTCCTGGGGTGACACGCTGCCATTTGTCCAAACATCTAAAATTAAGCGGTCTTTTTCCAGAGAACCGTCAACACGGGTATCCTCGACGCTGTAGTTGACCTTGGTCACCGGCATGAATACGGCGTCAAGTTGCAGGAAATCGACTGAAGATGTTTCATCACGCCCCCGTTCTACAGAGCGATATCCTTTGCCTCGTTCGATGCGAAACTCCATTTCCAGTTTTGCACCGTCGGCTAGGGTGGCGATATACTGACCGGGATCAACAAATTCTACGTCCGACGGTAGGTCAAACTGAGCCGATCGCACGGTTGAGGGTCCAGTGATCATCACTCGACCAATATGGGGACCGGGTGTATAACTTTTGAGGACGACTTCCTTCATATTCAGGAGAATTTCTAGGACATCCTCTCTGATTCCCGCAATGGTGGCAAACTCATGATTGACTCCCGCAATCCGGACTGCAGTAATTGCTGTCCCTTCCAGGTTAGACAGGAGAACCCTTCTCAGGGCGTTGCCAACTGTTGTACCTTGACCGCGTTCGAGAGGTTCTAGGACAAATTTGCTATATTGACTTTGATTCTTTAGTGTTTTAGATTCTACGCACTCAATCTGAAACTGCGCCACGGAGTGACCTCCCTCCTTTAATTCATAGGAACCCATCAAAAGCACCAAGCGAGTACTTTTGAATTGTTGTTGCGCCTAACCCACCATTTGGTACAAGTGGCACTAAGCAAAGTATTAGTGGTTGGCATAATTCGCTCGATGCTGACACTTGATTTTGTTGTCGAGTCGAGACGGATGGGGGTTAAACCAACGTGAAGGTTTGATTGAGTAAATCAAACTCTGGGTTTGGCTTCCCCAATTCCCGTTCCCAATTTCCCGATCCTAGACGCGGCGTCGTTTCGGGGGACGGCAACCATTATGAGGAATTGGCGTGACATCCCGAATTAGGGTAATTTCTAGTCCTGCCCCTTGTAGGGCGCGAATAGCCGTTTCTCGACCTGCACCAGGACCGCTAACCATTACCTCAATTTGACGCATTCCTTGGTCTGTCGCTCGACGGGCGGCGTTATCGGCAGCGGTTTGAGCGGCAAAGGGGGTGCCTTTCTTAGCTCCCTTAAACCCACTTGATCCCGCTGATGCCCAGGAAACAACATCACCTCGCGTGTCAGAAATGGTGACGATGGTATTGTTGAAGGTGGAGTGGATGAATGCCATTCCATTGGGAACGTTTCGTTTCTGCTTTTTTGTACCAGTTTTTTTAGTTGGTCGCGGCATATCGCTTTAGTTGGCTATCTTAATGATGGGTGTGAACTGAATAAGAGTGTTACTTCTTCGCTGGTGCTTTTTTCTTCCCGGCAACGGCAATACGTCTACCCCGGCGGGTACGGGCATTGGTGCGGGTTCGTTGACCGCGCACAGGTAACCCTTGGCGATGACGACGCCCGCGATAGGTGCCAATATCAACAAGGCGTTTGATATTCATGGCTTCCCAGCGCCTTAAGTCACCCTCAACCTGATAGTCGCCCTCGACCACCGATCGCAGGGTGGCTACGTCAGCATCGCTTAAATCCTTGACGCGGATATCCGGATTAACGCCCGTTTTTGCCAGAATTTCTTTGGAGCGAGATAGACCAATTCCGTAGATGTAGGTTAGACCAATTTCTATTCGTTTATCGCGAGGTAGGTCTACACTGGCAATTCTTGCCACGGTATTTTTCTCCCTTTTGCTGGTTTTGTGCTACAAATGAGTCTTATAGAGTCTGGTGGATTACCCCTGACGTTGTTTGTGCTTGGGGTTTGGACAAATAACCATTACTCGACCTCTACGTCGAATAACGCGACATTTTTCGCAAATTTTGCGGACGGATGCTCTAACCTTCATGGTTTTTTTAGTTACAACGCAAGCACATTATCATATCATTTTTTGGTTTTCGCGTCAAATAACTCCAGAAATCAACCCTACCGATTTTTATTTTTTGCGAAGTCGGTAGGTGATTCGCCCCTTGCTCAAGTCATAAGGGGTGAGTTCAACTTTGACGCGATCGCCCGGTAAGATTTTGATGTAGTTACGGCGAATTTTGCCAGAAATATGGGCAAGGACGTTAAAGCCATTATCCAAATCAACCCGAAACATGGCGTTCGGCAAGGATTCGGTTACCGTCCCTTCCATTTCAATTAAGTCTTGTTTAGCCAATTTTGTCGTTCCTCAATACAATTGGTCACTAATTCCCCTCCACATAGATAGAGATTTGTCCAGGGAGTGTTAACTTATGTTATCAAAATTCTCCCGCAAAGAGCCTGTCCCAATTCAGGGAAGCCTTAGAAATAGTAACGACTTACCCCAGAGGAGAACATCCCTCAAAAGTCAGACGGCGTTCGTTTTCCGGCTTGGGCATTGATAACTTAACTCGACATCACCTGCTTGAGAGAGTCTGTCACCTCCTCCATTGGTCTATCCCCATCAATCTCGCGTAAGATTGAGTGATCGCAGTAAAACTCAATCACCGGCGCGGTCTGTTGGCGGTAGACCTCTAGGCGTCGCCGAATCGTCTGCTCATTATCATCTTGGCGTCCCCGTGAGAGTAACCGTTTCAGGATGGATTCATCGGGGACATCCAAATAAATGGCATAATCGCAGCGCTGATCGAGATCCTGAAGTAGATTCTCCAGAAAAGCCGCTTGGCTGACATTGCGCGGAAACCCATCCAAAATCCAACCCGATTGAGCATCCGGTTGCTTGAGGCGATCGCGAATTAGATCCAGAATCAATTTATCTGGCACCAACTCGCCGCCATCCATATAAGACTGCGCCTTTTGTCCGAGTGATGTAGATGCGGCGATCGCACTCCTTAGAATATCCCCGGTAGAGATGTGAGGAATCTGATAAAGCTGAGCGATATGCTGAGCTTGTGTTCCTTTTCCTGCCCCTGGTGGTCCTAAAAAAACTAATCGTGTCATTGGTTATTTGTCATTCGTCCTTTGTCATTTGTCATTTGTCCTCTGTCAATTTGATGTCTTTTCTACAACGCGGATCAAATCAAGCTCTCACCTCTAGAGAAAACCTACAGATTTAGGGTTCATCAACACTGAACAAAGGACAAGTAACCAATGACATAGCCGCAATTTTACTGCTTAACCATACCCTCGTAACGCTGTGAAATCACATACGTTTGAACTTGTTTCGCCGTGTCAATTGCCACACCGACCAAAATCAGTAACGAGGTAGCGCCCAGCCCTCTAAACGTGGTCACTCCCGTCGCACTTTCGACAGCCGTTGGCACAACCGCCACCAGTCCCAGGAAAATGGCACCCAAAAATGTTAACCGATTCAGCACTCGCTCAATATAGTCGCTTGTCGCTTTACCCGGACGAATTCCCGGAATACTCGCTCCCATTTTCTTCAAATTCTGCGACATATCAACCGGATTCACGATCAACGACGCATAGAAATAGCTGAAAAAGAGAATTAACACCAGATACACCAGTACATACAGCCACGGCGTCGGACCATTCGGGCTGATATACAGTGCCACCTGATTTACCCCTTGCATGAGCGAACCTAAAAAGCCTTCACCTGTACCACCACGAGCAAAGCCAGCCAGAGACGTGGGCAGAATCAACACCGCTGAGGCAAAGATAATCGGCATTACCCCACCTTGGTTCAGTCGTAGCGGCAGATAGCTCGTCCGTTCTCGATAGAGGCGACGCCCAACTTGTCGTCTTGCCGAGATGATCGGAATCCGGCGCGTTCCCTCCTGCACAAAGACAATCCCGACAATCATTACCAGGAAAACCAGGAGCAAAATGACCACCTTACCTGCCATTTCTCGCCCTCCCGTCTGTGCCAATTCAATCGTTTGACCCAATGTCCGAGGCAGAACTGCCACAATATTGACAAAAATCAACAAGGATGCGCCGTTACCAATCCCGCGTTCGGTAATCACTTCCGAAATCCACATGACAAACATTGAGCCAGCCGTGATTGCCAGCACAGTTTCCACAAAGAACAGAGTTCCCGGATTTGTGGCAAATTGGCTGGCAAAGATTGCCAGACCTACACTTTGCAATATCGCCCAACCGAGGGCAACATACCGGGTAATCTGAGAAATTTTCCGGCGTCCAGCTTCCCCTTCATTCTTCTGCAAATTTTCCAGAGTGGGAATAGCTGCCGTCAGCAACTGTAAGATAATCGACGCATTAATATAGGGCAAAATCCCTAGGGCAAAAATTCCCAAAGCCGAGAATCCTCCCCCAGAGAAAAAATCTAAAATGCCAGCGATGGGAACGTTTCCACTTTGGATAGCTGTGGAAAGTTGTTCCCGATCAATTCCCGGTACGGGTAAAAAGACACCAAATCGGGCTAGAATCAACAAACCGATGGTCAAAAGCAACCGACCTCTAAGACCGGCAGCTTGTGCCATCTGCATAAATGTTTCTTGAGCCGTTGGAGCTTTATCTCGACTAACGACCATAACAAAAGGCTACCTCTAGAGGACACAGTGGTAAGGGGACTACGCCGCCACAGACGCCAACCCTAAAAAAAGTTACGCCTCAATCACTTCACAACTTCCGCCAGCCGCATCAATTTTTTGGCGAGCACCCGTCGTGAAAGCAGCAGCTTTAACATTTAGCGATACATTCAACTCCCCGTCGCCCAGAATTTTCAGTGGTCCGTCGTTAGTGGTGACGATACCCGTTTCCATCAGTGACGGTAAAGTCACCTCTGTATTGGCAGGGAGCGATGCCAACTTACCTACATTTATCGTAGTGTAATGTTTGGGATTAATCACCGTAAAGTGTTTTAGCTTAGGTAAGCGGCGGTACAAAGGCATCTGACCCCCTTCAAACCCCGGTCTTGTACCCCGACCTGATCGCGATTTTTGCCCGCGCATGCCAAAGCCACAGCTCGCACCTTGACCCGCGCTAATCCCGCGACCAACACGACGACGACGTTTCTTTGCACCTTCTTGGGGTGCTACAGTATGGATTCTCATAATTTAGATCGTTAAACTGAAAACTCTCTCATTTAGGGCTGGTTTTGGACAAAGGTTACTATTCATGGCGAAAAGCGAGTTCCTAAACCCGCCCCTACACAATCAGACATAGAGCTTCTCAATTTCAACCCCGCGTTCTTGCGCCACTTCCTTGAATGTCCGGAGCGCATCTAGGGCATTAATGGCAGCTCTAGCATTATTTAAGGGATTATTAGACCCCAGTTGCTTGGCTAAGATATTACGCACTCCTGCCAATTCCAACACTGTCCGTACCGCGCCGCCGGCAATTACCCCTGTACCGGGTGCAGCAGGTCGTACCATAACCTTGGCACCAACAGCCGCTCCATTAGAGGGGTGAGGAATGGAATTCGACTTGGTTAAGGGAACATCGATGACTTGCTTTTTGGCATCGACAACCCCTTTGCGAACAGCGCCAATCACATCACTGGCTTTGCCTACACCAACACCAACTTGACCACGCTCGTTGCCAACGACAACGATTGCCCGGAAACTTAATTTTTTACCGCCTTTGACCACCTTGCTAACCCGACGGATTTGAATAACCCGTTCTTGCCAGGCGCTGTCTTTTTCTTTAGCGCGGCTACTTTTGCGACGATTTGCCATAATTTAAATTTTGCTTTACTTACTTCTAGAAGTCTAACCCAGCTTCACGCGCCGCTTCTGCCAAAGCTTTCACGCGACCATGGTAAAGGTTTCCTCCCCGATCAAAAACAACCTGAGATATGCCTTTTTCCAACGCTCGCTGGGCAATTAACTGACCCACTTTAACCGAGGCGTCACAGGTGGCACTTGATTTTACCTCTGACTTCAGTCCAGGTTCTAGAGTAGAAGCTGCCACTAGGGTATGTTGTTGATGATCATCAATAATCTGCACATAAATGTGCTGATTTGAGCGAAAGACCGCTAATCTTGGGCGTTCAGAACTACCTTGGACTGTCCGGCGCACGCGCCGATGTCTACGGCGGACTGATTCTTTACGAGTAAGTTTCATTGTTACTTCTTACCTGCTTTACCAGCTTTACGTCTAATTATTTCACCGGCATAGCGAATGCCTTTCCCTTTATAAACTTCAGGGGGACGCACCGCACGAATTTTAGCCGCTGTGTTGCCGACGATTTCTTTATTGATCCCGCTAACAATCACGTTAGTATTCCCTTCAACGGCGAGTTGCACGTCTTCAGGAGGGACAATTTCTACGGGTTGACTATATCCGACATTCAGAATTAAGTTACGTCCTTGCACCTGGGCGCGATAACCGACCCCTTGGATAGCTAGACGTCTCTCAAAGCCTTTGGATACCCCTTCAACCATGTTGGCAACCAGGGTACGAGACAATCCGTGGCGCTGACGGGCAAGTTTGGATTCATCCCGCCGCCGCACTTGGATGGTTTCTCCTTCTTGTTCAACGGTGACTTGTTTCGGTAGAACTCGTTGGAGTTCTCCTTTGGGTCCTTTGACGGTAACCTGTTGACCTTCAATGGTCACGGTCACTTTATTGGGAATTGCTATCGGGCGTTTGCCAATACGCGACATGATTTTATACTCCTTATCCGGGCAAAAGAATTCAAAAGAGCTGAAGTGCTGATTTGAGCCGTGCTACCAGATGTAACACAGCACTTCACCACCGATTCCTTGTCGTCGGGCTTCCCGGTCAGTCATGATGCCACTGGACGTGGAAATAATCGCAATACCAATACCACCCAAAACTCGCGGTAATTCCTTGCGATTTTTGTAAACTCTGAGACCGGGTTTACTCACCCGTTTCAGCGCTCGGATAATGGGTTGACGAGTTTTTCCTTTGTATTTCAAAGAAATAACTAAGTATTTTTTGATGCCTTCCCCAGCTTCTTCAAACTCGGCAATAAAACCTTCCTCTCTCAAGACCTGGGCAATTGCACGGGTCATTTTTGTTGCTGGGACATTTGTTGTTTGATGCCGCACCAAGCACGCATTCCGAATGCGGGTCAGCATATCTGCAATTGTATCGTTTGCCGCCATTAGTTCCTTCCTATTCTTACAGGCTTATTTCTCCCGGAAAGGCATTCCCATCTCTTTGAGTAAAGCGCGACCCTCTTCATCGGTGTTTGCGGTGGTGATAATTGAGATATCCATGCCACGGATTTGATCGATACTGTCGTAGTCTATTTCCGGGAAAATCAGTTGTTCTCGGATGCCTAAGGTGTAGTTACCGCGACCGTCGAAACTGCGAGGGCTGATCCCGCGAAAGTCACGAATTCGCGGCAGGGCTAAGCTAATTAGGCGATCCAAGAACGAGTACATCCGTTTTGAACGCAGGGTCACCATGACCCCCACGGGCATTCCTTCACGGATTTTAAATCCCGCGATCGCTTTTTTAGCACGGGTGACCACAGGTTTTTGACCGGTAATGATCGCCAGTTCACTCAATGAGGATTCCAGGGCTTTAGCATTTTGAGATGCTTCTCCTAATCCCCGGTTGACGGTGATTTTGGTCACACGCGGGACTTGATGGATGTTTGTATACCCAAACTGTTCTTTAAGTTTGGGAACAATTGTGTCTTGATAGAGTGTTTTCAATCGGTCAGACATGATGGTTATCCTTTTTCCCTGGGCTTTGTCAGGGGGTGTCTTATGTCCTTTGTCTTATGTCCGTTGTCATTCGTCCTTTGGGATGAATCAAAGGACTTGGCGAAGATATTAGTCGATAATTTCACCCGTTTTCTTCAGCATTCGTACCTTACGTCCCTCTTCAGTCAAGGTGTAACAGATACGACTTGCCACTTTTTGCTTTTCCGAATACAGCATGACATTGGAACTGTGAATCGGGGATTCAATGGTAGCAATTTGACCTGTTTCCCCTTCTTGCTGAGGCTTAACGTGTTTGGTTTTAATGTTCACGCCTTTGACGACAACCTTACTGTCTTTAGGTAAGGTTTGCAGAATTTCTCCGACCTTACCTTTATCGTGACCACTAATCACTTGCACAGTGTCGCCTTTTTTAATGTGCATTTTGTAACGCGGTGGCGCATTTTCTGTCTTTTTAGCCATCAGAGTACCTCCGGCGCTAAGGACACAATTTTCGTGTAATTTCTTTCCCGTAGTTCTCGCGCTACTGGACCAAATACACGAGTTCCTCTGGGATTACCTTCTGGGTTAATAATCACAGCCGCATTATCGTCAAAACGAATACTCATGCCGCTTTCCCGGCGCAATCCTTTACGAGTGCGGACAATAACCGCCCGAACCACATCGGACTTTTTAATTGCCATGTTAGGAATCGCATCCTTCACCACAGCAATAATCACGTCACCCACACTACCGTAACGTCGATTTCCAGAACCGACGACGCGAATGCACATTACTTTACGCGCACCGCTATTGTCAGCCACATTTAAATAGGTTTGTTGTTGAATCATCTGATTTGTGCTCTTGATTCAGAGTTATGAGTTTTGAGGCAAGTCGGAGTGGATTTCACGATGATCGTTTCTCACCGATTCGTGAACATTTAAAACCCAAAACCAAGTTCCTTCGAGGGTGGCGAAGGGTCAATACGCCTTAATTAAATTGAGGCACTATTGAGAATATCCGTAACCTGCCAGCGTTTCGTGCGACTGAGAGGTCGGGTTTCTTGAATGCGGACGCGATCGCCTTCTTGGCAGCGATTTTCTTCATCGTGTGCCTTGTATCGCTTGGTATTGACAACAATTTTGCCGTACTTCGGGTGGGGCGATCGATTTTCGACAGCAACAACCACGGTTTTATCCATTTTGTTGCTCACAACCAAACCAACTCGTTCTTTAACTGCCATCGCGGTTTACTCCTCTTCTTTTGCCTCAGATGGTGAGGATTCAGGGGTGACTTCAGTCGCCTCGGGTTCACTCACTGACTCTTGCTCATCGGCTTGAACCGACTCTTCTACCTCGGTTTGAGGGGGTTGAGTCGTGGCTGTAGCCGTTGTCGCTGCATCGGCTGAATCACTCACCGTTTGCGTTTGTGGGGTTGTCTCTTCAGACACTGCTGCCAATTGTCGCTCTCGCGCAATCGTCATCATCTGAGAAATGCGATGTTTGAGATGCTTAAATTGATGGGGTTTTTCCAAACGGCGGGTGGCTTGTTGCAACCGCAGTTGAAATAGCTCACGCTTGGCAGCTAAAATTCCATCCGCTAACTCTTGATCGCTTAAGGTTCTGGCGTCGTCTATTTTGGGCAAAGGCATAAATACTTATTCCCCTTCACGAGTAACGAACTTTGTTTTAATGGGAAATTTGTTAGCCGCTAGACGCATGGCTTCACGGGCAAGGGGTTCGGGTACACCCGCGATTTCATAAAGAATTCGACCGGGTTTCACTACTGCCACCCAATATTCAGGAGACCCTTTCCCGGAACCCATGCGAGTTTCAGCGGGACGCATGGTCACAGGTTTATCTGGAAACACACGAATCCAGATTTTCCCGCCCCGGCGAATATAGCGAGTCATGGCTCGACGACCCGCTTCAATTTGACGCGCCGTAATCCAAGACGGTTCAATCGCTTGCAAGCCAAAGTCCCCAAAATTGAGGGAGTTGCCGCGAGTCGCTTGACCTCTCATCCGCCCGCGATGCTGTTTGCGAAATTTTGTACGTTTAGGACTTAACATAGTGATTTTTGTCCGTTATCAGTTAGTCGTGATTGTTTCTCCTTTGCCTGTTGTCACCTGCTTCAGGACAAAAGACAAAAGACTATTCATTGGAACGATCTTCAAATTGCTGGCGACGCCGTTGTTGACGGCGACGGGGTTGAGCGGTGGGCGGCGGGGCGACATCTTCGGTAGACGGAATGATTTCGCCTTTGAAGATCCAAACTTTCACGCCGAGAATCCCATAGGTAGTGCTAGCGGTACGGTAGGAATAATCAATATCCGCCCGCAGGGTATGCAGGGGAACTCGACCTTCACGAGTCCACTCCGTTCGCGCTATTTCCGCCCCATTCAGGCGACCACTCACTTGCACTTTGATGCCTTGGACATCTGCCCGCTGCGCCCGTTGAATCGCTTGGCGAACCACTCGACGGAAGGACACCCGGCGTTCGAGCTGTTGGGCAATATACTCCGCAATTAGCTCCGCATCGGCATCCACCCGAGCGACTTCAATGACATTGATGCGAATTTGACGATTGCTCCCCAAAAGGTCTTGGAGACCTGTACGCAAGGATTCAATGCCACTACCGCCCCGACCAACCACGACACCGGGTCGGGCTGTATGGACTTCTAAATCAATTTGATCGGCTTTGCGTTCGATCCGGATCATCGAAATTCCGGCGTTACTCAGGTTTTTTTCGACATATTGTCGGATGATGTAGTCCTCTTGCAGGACTTCTGGGTAACGCTTGGTATCAGCAAACCAACGGGAGCGATGCTCTTGAGTGACACCTAAGCGAAAACCAATTGGATGAATTTTTTGTCCCACGAATCCTTCCTTTACTTTTTGTTTATCCGTTGTCAATCGTGCATCATTGATGACGATTAACTAGTCCTCAACTTGGGGTGAAACCGCCACCGTTATATGACAGGTTGGCTTGCGAATCTGATAAGCTCGACCTTGAGCTCTGGGGCGATAGCGCCTAAAGCTGGGTCCCATATCAGCCGAAGCATGGCTAATCACCAAGTTTGTTGGATCTAGACCCGCATTATGTTCGGCATTCGCCACGGCGGATCGTAGGACTTTCAGCACGGGTTCGCACGCCCGGTACGGCATAAATTCTAGAATAATCAGGGCTTCGCGGTAGGAACGTCCGCGAATCTGATCAAGAACCCGCCTAACTTTCAAGGGGGACATGCGAATGTAACGTGCGATCGCTTTGGTTTCTACTGTTGTATCTATCGTCGCCATAGTTTTTGTGATCTCTAATGGGGGAGAGCGAGATAAAAGCTGCCAACTCCAAGGGACAGCATCGTGCCGATTAACGCGCCCGGCGATCGCTTTTAGAATGACCGCGAAAGGTACGAGTTGGGGCAAATTCGCCCAGTTTATGCCCCACCATCTGCTCATTGATAAAAACCGGCACATGGGTTCTGCCATTATGAACGGCGATGGTATGACCCACCATTTGCGGCAGAATGGTTGAGGCGCGTGACCAGGTTTTAATTACCTGCTTTTCGCCTTTAGTATTCAAGGCTTCAATCTTACTCAGAAGACTGTCGGCAATAAATGGACCTTTTTTTAACGAACGACCCATAATCTCAATATGGTAAATGGTCAGTGATTGGATGCAAGCGTTAAGCTTGACGCCCACCCCGTCCTCGCTTCGAGGATTTGCGCCGACGGCGGACAACTAAAGCCGTGCTTTGTTTTTTCGGCTTCCGAGTTTTAGCACCCAAAGTGGGTTTACCCCATGGGGTGACTGGACCTGATCGACCAATAGGCGCTCTGCCTTCACCACCACCATGGGGGTGATCAACCGGGTTCATGACGCTTCCTCTGACTTTAGGACGGCGTCCTAAGCGACGGCTACGACCGGCTTTCCCTAAACTGAGGTTACGAGCATCACTATTCCCCACCTGTCCAATCGTGGCATAGCAATTTCGCTGCACCATGCGAACTTCCGTCGAGGGTAGCTTCAGCGTGACATACTTTCCTTCTTTGGCAACGACTTGGGCACTTACCCCAGCCGCACGGACGATTTGACCGCCTTTTCCGGGTATCAGTTCTACGTTATGCACGCTGGTTCCTAGAGGGATATTGCTCAGAGGTAAAGCATTACCCACCTCAATCGGAGCATCGGGTCCAGAAATCACAGATGCGCCCACTTCTAAACCAGCCGGATGCAAAATATAGCGTTTTTCGCCATCCTGATAGTAAAGCAGGGCAATCCGGGCGTTCCGGTTAGGGTCATATTCAATGGATGCTACTTTAGCCGGAATATTGTGCTTGTTCCGGTGAAAGTCGATGATGCGGTAGAGACGCTTGTGTCCACCTCCTCGACGCCGACTGGTAATCACCCCCCGATTATTGCGACCTTTGGGACGGTGATTAGATGTCGTTAGCGATTTTTCGGGTTCATCGCGAGTAATTTCTGCAAAGTCTGAGATCGTAACCTGACGGGTACTAGGGGTATAGGGTCTATAACTACGAGTTCCCATAAAACTATCCTTTATTTGTCTATGTTATTTCCAACTCGGTCGGGGCGGGTTTAGTTACATCGGGGTTGGGTCAAAAACGATAGTTGTGAAACCCGCCCCTACATTCATAAAACCAAATTCCTTGAACCAAGCGAAGGGTCAAAACTGTTTTATACGTCTGGGAACAGCGTGATTGAGTCTTCAGGCGCTAAGGTGACAATTGCCCGTTTATACTGGGGCTTGTACCCGATAAATCTGCCGACGCGACGCTTTCTGCGAGGTGGCATTAAGGTATTTACACCCGTAACTTTGACATCAAAAAGGCTTTCTATTGCCGCTTTGATTTCAGGTTTAGTGGCTTTGGGAACAACATCAAAGACGTATTTGTTATCTTCTAGTAGCAATGTGGCTTTTTCAGTCACAATTGGGCAAAGCACCATGTCTGCCAGGTCGCGGGGGTTAGTAGATTTAGTCACTGTAAACCTCCTGAATTTTGGCAAGGGCTGTATTGGTGGTGACAATTTTGTCAGCGTTCAATACATCGTAGACATTTAAGCTGTCAGCATAGATTAGCTTGAGGCTTGGCACATTACGCGCTGACAAATAAACCTGCTGTGCGGGTTGCGGTAGAATCAACAGGACTTTTTGATTGGGATCAATTCCCCAACGCGCGATCGCGTCCATCAAGTCTTTGGTTTTAGGACGGGGCAGTTGATCGGCAAACTCTTCGACCACAATCATATCCTCAGCTCGACCCTGCAATGCTGTTCGCAGTGCCAAGCGCCGCTCTTTACGGTTCATCTTCAGGTTATAGTCTCTAGGCTTGGGACCAAAGATGATGCCCCCACCGCGCCACAAGGGTGAGCGGTTTGAGCCAGCCCGAGCGCGACCGGTTCCTTTTTGCCGCCACGGTTTACGTCCGCCCCCTCTAACTTCGGCGCGGGTTTTCGTGGATGCGGTTCCTTGACGAGCATTGGTCATTTGTCTAACTAATGCTCGATGAACAATGTGAGACGCACTATCTTCTTTGGCGACTTTCAGCTCCAGGGTTGCCTGTCCCACTTCTTCCCCTTGCCAATTTCGCACTATACAATCGACCATAGTTTTTAGTCCTTAGTCTTTATTCTGGTTGTTCAAGATTCATCAGTGGACATCAACAATGAGCCATGAACCCTGAATAACTATTTCCCGACTTTATTTGTGGGTGCAATGTTTAAAAGCGCTCCTGGCTTACCGGGAACTGCCCCTTTAATAATCAGTATGTTTCGCTCTGTGTCTACGCGCACCACCTGTAGTTTGCGAATGGTCTGACGTTTACCGCCATAACGACCCGCCATTTTTTTCCCAGGGAAGGTACGACCGGGCGTTGTTCCTGCACCAGTGGAACCGGGTAAGCGGTGGTTTTTTGAACCATGCGCCATAGGTCCGCGCTTAAAGTTATGGCGTTTTTGATAGCCAGCAAAACCACGACCAATGGTCTTTCCAGAGACATCCACCAGTTGACCCGCACTAAATATCTCGACGTTGACGAGTTGACCGAGTTGGAATTCGTCGGTGCTATCGAGGCGATATTCGCGCAGGTGACGTAAGGGGGGAGCCTCAGATTTGGCTAAATGCCCCTTTTCTGGCTGATTAACTGCCTTTTCTTTAACTTCGTGATAGCCCAGTTGTACAGCACTGTAGCCATCCGTTTGCTTGGTTTTGATTTGAGTCACCCGACAAGGACCCGCTTGAACGACTGTGACAGGAAGGGCGCGTCCTTCCTCGTCAAAGACTTGGGTCATGCCGAGTTTCGTGCCGAGGATACCGACAGACACTGGCTTCTCCTTTCTAGACGGTACAGCGAGGCAAATTTGGCGTTGATTCACAAGTGAATCCGCTAGTGCCTCAGCAGGTTATCTTCCTGACTAATCGACAGGGATTTCCTCGATTGAGGGTAATTCTTGCCTGGTTAGTTGTGGAAAGTTTGGTTAGTACTGACTAACCGCGTCGCCTTGGAACGCTGGGACTTAAAGAGTTATCTCCTCAGTATCCCCACGAGGCGAATGGCAATTGCCAAAGGTCAGAAGCTGTTACTACAAGCGCCTTATGGCTTTTTTACCTGAGTTCACTCGAGTTCTACAGTAGAACTAGCTGATCTCAACTTGGTGGTTTGACTGGATAAATCCAAGACCACAGCTTCTGTTGACCTGAGTTGCGATCGCGCAACTGGCAATTTGGTCACAATTGCTCAGTATAGAATAATTCCCTAACTTTGTCTAGGAAATTGGCGACAATTTTATGAATCTGAGTCAGCTAGCCTCGAAAGCCGCACCAATGGGGGTGTGTAGAGGCGATCGGCTTGTAGCGGCTATCCTATCCCATCAGAATAATTCAAAATTTGAGTGATTGGAGTGGCATCGGGGAGCAATCGCTATTTTTACGCTTCTGTGATGGTTTCTGTTTAAGTGGGTAGTCCTTTTGATACTTATCCCGAACAGGCGGAACGAATAATTAAGGACATTAAAGTTATTTCGGCGAACCTAATATTATTCCGCCAGCTTCCCCAGATCCCTATCCTCACCACCAGACTTATTCACCAACCCCTAACTAACTTCCCCCACCCACAGCTAGCAAAATCTGACCGATCATAAAACGGGGAATACCTTTTATACGGTGCATAAATTGACAAACCTTTGACACGAGAAAATCTAAGTCCTGACGTCACATTCGCCACAACTAACCTCGGCTCCATTTCAGGAGTGATTAAATCCATGACTTCATCTAAAACTGTAGTTAATTCCGTACTATCCCCCACATACTCATCCCGTATAAGCTTCATAAAATCATACAAATCCACACAATCTTTATCTTTAAAACGCACCACTTGACGTTTAGCGTAGGATAGCGCCTTCTCCAGATAAAAATCCTTTTCAGCCAATAATTGACGCAAAACAGACGCTAATCGCCCCACCGCCTCTACCAGTTTCTCAACCACCATCAAATTAGTCGCCGATTGCGTAATCTGAGGTAAACTTCCCCGCGAATCTTCCTCATAGTAGCGCCCATACTCCTGCACAATTAACGTCGCCAGTGCTTCAGGTGTAATCCCCGCATCGCTGGTTAAACCGCCCAAAATCGCCGTATAGGGCCAACCCGACAGCGGTTCAACCTCTTGGGAACCCACCATATAATTGGCATTTGCCCGCAACTGATACGCCACTTCCACCATGCTCATCAGACAAGCATCCATACCAATCAAACTCACCTTTTGCCCCGTCTGCTCCTCGGCTTGCCGAAACGCCTGCTGAAGTTTAGTATTATCAAGAAAGTCTAAGGAGGAATCATCAAACGCGATCGCACGCGATTCCCCATCCTCCAATTGCATTACCTCTAGGATTGAGGAGAGGAAAAACGCAGACGACAGTTGAGTATTACGACTGAGAGAGCGTACTTCATCATCACTCGCCCCCAGCCGAAACCCACGATTTCGGGCAAAGGCGTAAATATCATCCTCTTTCCAGCCTGTGCCATGATTCCACAGGATTACCGCATAATATTGTGCTGGATAATTCTCGATTCCCCAAACAATAAAATCCCGTAACGAACCCGGATCACCCATATTCTGTTCCGAGATGTTTTCGACCACTCGTTGTTCACCCTGGGGACGGATATAAATACGATAGGTATGATCGCGGTCAGAAAGGGTATCAAACTGTACCAGGATAGCCACCTCATCAGTAGAGCCAACCGCTTCCATTTCCCGAATATCTTGATAGCCTTGCTCCTCCATCGGAGCTATTAGTTGCTTTCCACCCTGCAGTTGCTCGAAAACCTTACCGTTGTCCCCCGCCATGTAAACCATCCATGTCCAACGGCGATTCGTTTGGGTCATAGTTTACTCTTTAACTCAGCAAGCAGTTCCTCGGCTTGGGTGACATTCCGATCTTGGATGCTCAATGCCAAATTGTCCAGATTCTCCCGCAGCAACCTGTCAGATGTTCTCTCTATCACCCGTCGCAGTCGGCTCAATTCCTCCTCTAACTGGAACAAACGACTGGTGATTGTATCTTCCTCTCGATGCACCTGCGCCTGTTTCCACTTTTCTTCTACCTCTTGGGGAGTCAGGCGATAAAAGCGATCAAATGTCTTCTCCACAGGTTGACCCTCGGTGCTGGTATCTTCGGCGCGAACATGGAGGATACCATCATGATCCACCTTAAACATACAATTAACCCGAACTTCCCCAGCCGGACGAGTCGTGGCTAAATGAAGCACCACTTCGCCAACCAACTCATTATCCGCCGCGATCGGTCGTTCTCCTTGATAAATGCGAAAGCGAATACTCTCTTGTCCATCGCGCTGGGTGGTAAAGGCTTGGCGTCCCTTGCGCCATTTGGTCACAGGAATCTGTTCGTTGGCGCGAATGATCACATCCATCTGACCATTGGCTAACTCCAGTCCCAAGGACAGGGGTGTCACATCCCATAATTCCACCTCTTCCCTGAGATAGCCACACAACCTCGCGCCCAGAACCGCCGCCCCCCTCGCCACGGCTTCATCAGGGTTAACTGAATCATTAATGATCCAGCCATAGCGATCGCGCAATGCTACTTTGACGGCGGGAAGTCGGGTTTGTCCACCAACGAGTAACACTTGGTTAATGTCACTTGGCTTCATTTTTGCCGTTTCCAGAGTGGTATCGCAGATAGTTAACGTCCGATCAATCAAAGGATGTACCAGGGTTTCTAGCTGGGTGCGGGTAAGCATCGCCTCCAATCCCAATGTGCGATCGCCTCTTTTCCAGACATTGGGGATACTTATGGCGTATTCTGGAGCTTGAGTCAGTGCAATCTTGGCAGTTTCGGCTATGTTTCGCAGGCGCGATCGCAGGGTATTATCGTCAAGGGATAACTCCACCCCATGCTGCTGCTGAAACGCTTCCTTCATCCAGCCGACAATTGCCCAATCGAAATCATCGCCGCCTAAATGGGTATCGCCACTCGTCGCCTTCACCCGAAACAAACCCCGTTCAATCCGCAAAATTGAGATATCAAACGTACCACCCCCCAAATCGTACACCGCTACCGTCTGGGGTTCTCCACCTAAACCAAACGCCAAAGCCGCCGCCGTCGGCTCATTCACAATTCGGGGAACCCGCCAACCCGCCAGTTCTCCGGCTTCCTTGGTGGCTTGTCGCTGGGACTCGCTGAAATAGGCGGGAACTGTAATCACCGCTTGGGAGATTGGCTGACCCAAAATAGCCTCAGCATCCTGCTTAAGTTTACCCAGAACTTGAGCAGAAATCTGAGGTGGGGTGAACCGTTGTTCCCCAATTTGAACCGCCACTTTACGCTGCACTTCTTCAATACCGTAGGTGACTTGGGTTTGGTCGTAGCGTACCCGTTCATCCCGAAACGTACAGCCGATGAAACGTTTAACCGAGTAGACGACTTGACTGGGATGGCTGGTGATGCGATCGAGTGCAGATTTCCCGACGATAGGTTGACTGATTTCCGGGTCAAACATGACAACCGAAGGGGTTATGCGATCGCCCTCTTGGTTACACAGTACTCTTGAGCCTCCGGTATCCGGTTCCCAGATAGCAATCGCTGAATTAGTTGTCCCTAAATCAATTCCCAGGATATCGACCTCGTTCACTGCTTATTCCTCGGCTTAGGCTTTTGACGTTGGCGTTCAGGTACTTTGGAAACGGCATTAGATCTAGTATGGAGGCATTGAACTCAAGTTTCTATCATCCGTTTTCTGATTTTCCTGTGATTATGGCACCGAGTTTTCCAGGGATGAACCCTTATTTAAAAAATCCGGCTTTGTGGTCAGAGGTTTACTCCTGGCTAATTTTTCAAGTAAGACAGCGATAAAACCAGCACTCCCAAGTAAGCAATCATTTGCACCTGGTCTAAGCCTCCACCTTAAATGGTACGCTCTCAGAATTCATGCTCCTCGATTACTAAATCATTATGACCGTGCTGGACAGAAAGCTAAATATGGAGGTGAACTCTTTCCATCAGACCAACCCATCGGCAATTACGGAATGGATTCTTTTGAATTATTTCAGCAAGATAGAAAGTACAATAAAAAAGGGATTATTGCCATAGATTTAGTGAGGTTGAGCTTATGATTAAAGATGAAAAAGAGTATACAGTTACTCAGGAGATTATCGGAGAATTTGAAAAGTCTATAGCCGCAATAGAGAGAGATGAAGCCAGAAAAAAAAATGACCCTGACGGCTGGGATCTGATGAGAAGTTCATTACAATCTCATCTCGATAAATTAAACGCAGAAATCGCTGAATATGAAAGACTTACATCTCACGATAAGCACAGTCCTATTGTACTGAAGCTCGACGATCTTGACTATTTACAGCAAATTTTAATTAAAGCGCGTATGGCGGCTAAACTCAGTCATCAAGAACTAGCGAACTTAGCTGGACTTACGGAAGAGCAAATTAAACGCTATGAAGGTAATGATTACGAAGATGCCAGTTTCCTGGATGTCAGATTTGTAATTGATGCCCTAGATATTAAAATTCAAAACGGGGAGTTTTTAATTCCTTTAGATACGCTGATAAGAACCCCAATTACTAAAGAAGAATTGCTAACGTCTCAGACAAAAAACCGGGATTGATTGTTGAGTTTGGCAAAGTAAAGTTTTAAGGTTATCTTCTATGAAGCTGCGTGATTGGTTTAAATATTCAGACAGGGAAAAGCCTCCTTACAATCCTACGGCTGGTACTTCAATAACTTTTGAAATAGGCTGGAACTCCGATGATCAATTTAGCTTTGGAGACTATTCCCAATATAGAGATATTAAGCTATATTATATGCTTTAGCTCGATGCGATAAGTTAAAATGAGGCTGAATACTTTGGCAAATCTTTAAATTCAGAGAATGCAGATTAGCGTTGAAGTCTCAGATGAGTTGGCACTCCGATTGAGTCCATTGCAAGATCAGTTACCGCAGATTTTAGAACTGGGGTTGCGGGAATGGAATGGGGATGCTCAATCGGGATTTTCTGGACTGACAGACGTTTTGGAGTTTTTGGCGAATCTGCCAACTCCAGAGGAAATTTTGGCACTGAAGCCATCTCCGGTGTTGCAGCAGCACATCGAACACCTGCTAGAAAAGAATCGGACAATCGGGTTAACAGCCCAAGAGGAGCGATTGTGGCAGCAGTATGAATATGTTGAACATTTAGTACGGGTAGCTAAGGGCAAGGCATTACTGAAGCTTAAGGCAACATAAAGGATGAGCAAGGCTTATGTTTCTGCGGCACTCAGTATAAAACGCGAATCCCGCAAAGGGAGGAGAAGCCCACAGTCTAATCTTTGATTGACTGTGGGAGTACGTCACACGCTTAGTCTATGAACGTGCCAATCATGCTCGTGAGTAACGGTAACAACTCAAACCGCAAGGTGTTCCAATCCACAAATGCGTCTCACCAGCATCACCTGTGCTAATCGCGATCGCATTCACCCGATTTGCCCCTAAGCCACTGGTGTGAATGTCGAATTTATCTACCTTCCAGCCCTGATCCTGACTCACCAAGCGGAATAATCCCCCATCGGTTCCCAGTTAGAGACACGCTCCGTAATCGTGTCTACGATTGACTACAGGGCATCGACCAATAAAATTATTAAATTGATATAGAGCGCTCCATACGTGCTTTCTCGGATTCACTCCGAGATAGGCGGACACAGAGCGC